>NZ_JAKRFQ010000382.1 GCF_022347985.1 Photobacterium sp. OFAV2-7 | reverse complement strand
CACCAATAACTGATAACTTTATTTGGTTAGTACTTTTTTATTATCTACCATATGACTAATAATATTATTTAATTAACTTTTATAATACTTTCCTATTAAAAGGTGCACTTCATAATTTAATAGCAACATATATACCCAAGCTACCTCAAGATGCTCGTTTCAGCGAGAATTACTTGGCTACTAGGCTAGGCGCCGATTTGAAGATCTAGTGGATCTAAATCAATAATCGGTAACAACGCATAGAAGCCAAGTAAACTCGCCCTTTGGGAGTGAGCCAACGAACTCATTTCTGTGTCAAATAACGTTGAAAGGGGCTACCATTCCTACCGTTATTTTCCTTGAACTGAGCCCGCTGGCCTCACTCTGAATCCTGCATCTTGAGGTAGCTTGGGTATTTAAGATCGGCTTTATATTCACTTTTCCCAGCTTACCTTCAAAATTAGCAAACCGTACAAGATAACCAAATGTGTGACGATTAAATGCGGATTTCCATTTCGACAAAACAAACTTTTAAGAATTTCACTTCAGGAAATAACCCAAAAACGCTAGTGTGGTAACCATAAGTTTCAAATGGGTATTAGTTATGACCATTCAGGCAAAACTCCACCAAATCGTTACCGATCCGACACTGACACCAAAGCAGAAATCTTCCTACCTGGCTTTGGAGGCCGACGCGAGTCTTCCTAATGTTCCTATTACGTATGCAGTTAAAGAAGCGATGGATGAAGGCATCATCTGTGATATGTTCGAAGGCAACGCGCCATTCAAACCTCGTTATGTTTTGCCTGATTATGCCAAATTCCTTCAGCAAGGCTCTCAATATTTGGAGCTATCGGCACCACAAGATCTCGATGAAGCACTTAACGCACTGACGATTATCTACCACCATGTTCCATCGGTCACCAACATTCCGGTTTACCTCGGGCAACTCGACGACTTACTGATGCCCTTTGTCGAGGGAGTCAACGAAGATACGCTTTATCGGAAGCTAAAGCTATTTTGGATCATGCTCGATCGCACCCTTCCCGATGCCTTCATGCACGTAAATATCGGCCCCACAGACAATATTGTCTGCCGGACTATTCTGCGCATTGATGCCGAGCTAAAACAGGTCGCACCGAACTTAACCTTCATGTACGACCCGTCAGTTACACCTGACGAGCTACTGCGAATCGCAACAAAGAATATCTGCGAATGCAGCAAGCCACATATCGCCAATTATCCGGTACATGCCAATGCCTATGACGATAAAGGGTTTGGCATTGTAAGCTGCTACAACTCGCTCCCGCTGGCTGGTGGTGCCAATACTCTTGTTCGGTTAAACCTGAAGCAAGTCGCCCTTAAAGCAAAAAACCAGGAAGATTTTCTCTCAGAGGTGCTGCCTCACTACGCTTCACTCATGTATGAGCTGATTGAGGCCCGCTCGACATTCTTGCATCAAGACTCTCACTTCTTTGACAGCTTCCTGGTCAAAGAGCAGCTAATCGATCAATCCAGATTTTCACCCATGTTCGGGATATACGGTATGGCCGAGGCCGTCAATCTATTACTTGAAAAAGAACAAATAGACGCGAGCTATGGTCATGACGATATAGCCAACCAACTCGGTTATCAAATTTCAGCAGCACTGAATACGATCGTCAAAACAACGCCAGTGACATACGGCTACAATGATCGTGCGCTACTACACGCTCAAGGCGGTATCAGCCTGGATCTTGATGTCACACCGGGAGTCCGCATACCTTATGGCACAGAACCGGATCCTGTCAGCCATATTCAGGCTCTGGCCGAACACCACCAGTATTACACATCCGGTATCAGCGAAATTATCACTATCGATGAAACGGTGAAGTCCAACCCCGAGGCAATGTACCAGCTTTGTAAAGGTGCACTAAGCCTGGGGATGCGCGAGTTTACCGCCAACGTTGATTCGAATGATTTGATCCGTGTAACAGGCTATATGATAAAACTTTCGGATATTGCCAAGTTCAAAGAAAACGGCTCACGCACCAATACCACAGGTCTTGGCGCAGAGGCAGCCAACAATACTGGCATCTTAAACCGAAAACCAAGAGTTGTTTCGCATGAACAGTCGCCTTGCTACTGCAACGATCAGTAAAACACTACCCTTCTCTTGCGTTGACGGGCCTGGCAACAGGCTCGTCATATTCCTGCAAGGCTGTAACTTCAATTGCAAGAATTGCCATAACCCGCATACTATCGGGTTGTGTGACCATTGTGGTGATTGTGTTGAACATTGTCCGGCCAACGCTCTGAGCTTGATTCCTGACGAACAAGGCAAAAACCAGATTCGCTGGAATGCCGATGCCTGCACTCATTGTGACACCTGCATCGATGTCTGCCCTAACCAGTCAAGCCCGAAGACAAAGCAATATACCGTTGACGACATGCTAGCAGTCATCCGCAAAAATAGCTTGTTCATTACCGGCATTACGGTTACTGGCGGCGAAGCGACCTTACAGCTTAATTTCATCATTGAGCTTTTTCAGGCGATAAAATCGAATTCGGATCTACAGCATCTTAGCTGCATGATTGACAGTAACGGCAGCCTGAGCGAAACCGGCTGGAAAAAAGTTATCCCATATATTGATGGCGCGATGATCGACTTGAAGGCCTGGCAGGAAGAGACTCACCGCTGGATAACCGGCCGTGATAATCATAGGGTATTTCAATCCATCCACTTGCTCAGTAATCACAACAAACTGCACGAGCTTCGTCTATTAGTTATTCCGACAATTACCGACTTCGAATCAGAAATTGCGGCGCTGGCCGACTATCTCGTCATGTTACCTGGTGAGAACACCCGCATCCGCGTCAATGCCTTCCAGCATCATGGCGTAACGGGCGAAGCACTGAGATGGCCCACGTGTAGCAAAGAAGAGATAACAGCATTTGCCGAACAACTTACCCAGTTAAGCGTGAGGAATGTGATTTTGCCACCGATGATGGGAAATTAGATCTATGAGAAGCTATCTAGACTATATGCATACTTCAACTCTTCTGCCGAAGCATTGCTACCACTAAATTGTAAAACTACTTTTTTGCCTCTGAGTTTATCTTTTACTTTAATAGCTGCCATTATTGTCGAGCCCCCAGCACCTTCTACTATATTGCGCGTATAATGAGCAGCTAAGGCTATGCCATTATAAATCTCATTCTCTGTAAGCAAAATAAAGTCTGATAGTGCTTCTTTGTAGATATTGAATGTCGTTGAATAAGCAGTTCCTGTAGCAAAGCCTCCTGCAAAAGTTTCATTACTACATTGCATGATGTTCCCTTCACGCCAGGACTGATAGGCAGCAGAAGATCTTTCCGCTTGTACCGCGATAATTTCAACATCAGGCTTAAGAGCATTAAAAGCAACAGTAGCAGCCGCTACTTCACTACCGCCTCCTAGGGGCAGAATCACAACATCAACCTCTGGTAACTCTTCGATAATTTCAACAAACTCAGTCCCTACCCCATTGATAAGACATGGTTCATTAGCAGGATGAGCATAATAGAAGCTTCTCTTTTCACAGATTGAATCTACAATCATTGCCGCTTCATCAAAGTTCGAACCTGCTTCAACTAACTCCGCTCCGGCTTCGAGAATAAGATTCTTTTTTGAAGGATTGGTATTTTCAGGAACAACAACAACAGCTTTAAGTCCAAACATACTTGCTGATTTAGCTATTGATATACCATGATTGCCCGTTGAGAACGTAACAACACCTTCAACACCATTACGCTTCAAGTTAGCCATTAAATAAATACCACCACGTATTTTAAAGCTACCTGTTATATTCTGGTTCTCATGCTTTACATACACATCAGCTTCAAGTAACTGCGAAAGACCTTCATAGCGAATTAACTGTGATGATTTCATCTTTCTCGATATAGGAGATCTTGCCGCCATCACCTCTACAATGGAAATAGGATTATTTTTAATGTTGTTCATCGTGATCATTTCATCCTCCTTGATGTCTTAGGTCGATTAGGCTAACTCCAACTAACCAATTGGATCGTTGCATTTCCTAAATACTTAAAGGTTACATTAACCAAACCACCTGAATTGTTAAGTGCGACTAGAGCATCACAGTCTGTACCAGAAGCACACTCGAAGCTCTTGCCCAGGAAATAATAATTTCCATCAGTTTTAGTGAACGTTGAGCTCAGCATCTCTACCCCGTTGAACTCATAAGAGGCACCGACCTGATCTTCAGTTGAAGATAGAATCTCAATAAGTTGCTCTTTTTGAGAAGAGGCATCTGCTGGCGGGTTATCAATATTTGTGATTTTCACTTTGACCTCGTACAGCGTTCCCCAACTGTAAGTGAAGCCTTCAATGTCACCATAAAAGAGCTCAAACTCATTATTACCGACTGACTTAGTTCTCATACATAATTGCTGAAACATACCCTGGCAAGTACTTTGGTGAGAATCTATGGTGAGCAGCTTTTCTGTTCCCTGCGAACTTTCCGAAGAGCAACCATAAAGAGTTGTTAAGATTATGGCTGCAGAAATAATACCTCTGTACATAAATGTCCCTCAAGAAAAATGCTATGTTAATTCTATCTATTTAAAAATTGCCTAGTTAATTTCTACCATATTTATCGCACAACAAAATT
>NZ_JAKRFQ010000038.1 GCF_022347985.1 Photobacterium sp. OFAV2-7 | reverse complement strand
CGATTGAGATGGAATGCCGCGATGAGTACGGCGACTTGGCCCGTGAGCTGGAAAAGACCCGGATCCAGCTGAAAGAAGTGATCCACAACCAGCGTGATGCGGCTTCTGAGCTGTCTGGGCTGGCTGAAGTGATGTCAATCAGCATGATGGAAACCAAGGAGTCGGCGCAGGAGGAGTTCAACGAAGTTGACCAACTGGCCTCGGCGATGAGCGAGATGACCTCGACGGTCCAGACTGTGGCCGATCATGCCCGCGAAGCGTCGAATGCCACCGAAGGAACCTCAGAGCAGGCGACTCAGGGGCAGCAGTTCGTTTCACAGACTATCGGCACCATCAATCAGCTATCGCAGGATATCAGCCAGTCGGCGAATGCGGTGAACCAGGTTGAGGAGCGTGTCGAGCAAATTGGCAGCGTGATTGTCACTATCCAGAGTATCTCCGAGCAGACTAACTTGCTGGCACTGAATGCAGCTATCGAGGCGGCCCGTGCCGGTGATGCTGGCCGTGGTTTTGCCGTTGTTGCCGACGAAGTGCGAAATCTGGCCCAGCGTACCCAGCAGGCCACGGTCGAGATCCAGGAAATGATCTCGCTGTTGCAAAATAGTGCCCAACAGGCTGTTGGCCTGATGGAGCAGAGTGTGGTGGAAGCCGCCGAAGGGGTGGATCTTGTAACCAACGCCGGGGGCGAACTGGACAAGATCGTTGACCAGGTCCAGCGTATCAATGATATGAACTTCCAGATCGCATCCGCTGCCGAGCAGCAGAGTGCAGTGGCCGATGAAATGAGCCAGAACCTGACCAATGTTCGCGAGCTGGTGGAAGCTTCGGTGGTGGTAGTCACCGAGCTGACGGAAACATCGGAGACGATGCAGAACCATGCAACAGAGCTGGAAGGCAAAATCCAGGCTTTTCAAGTCTGACGACCGCTTGTAAACGGCTGCCACGTTTCCGGAACGTGAGCCAGTTAACTGACAACGCCCGCTAACTAGCGGGCGTTGTGTTATGTTATTGCTAATAAGCATTTAACCCGCTTTGCCAGGGAATTGAATTAAGGAATCGAGATGAACCAGCCTGCTCCGTTGATCACCGCTGCCGACAAAGCCATCGAAAAAATTCAGAGTGCCCATCCTGAGCAGCTGGCCCAGTGGCCTGCAGATCGTTTGCAGGAACTGCGGCAGGTCCTTGGTTGCAGTGATTTTGTCACTGCTTCGATTATCCGGGATAGCCAACTGCTACCTTGGCTGGCAGATCATGCTGATGATACAGAGCATGCCAGCCAGTATCGCCAGCAGCTTGCCGTTAAGCTGGCTGCGGCGACAGATGAGAATAGCCTGATGCGCCTGCTTCGGGCTTTTCGTCGCCAGGAGATGACTTGGATTGCTTGGCGTGATTTCACGGGGAAGAACTCGCTGACACAAAGCCTTGAGCACCTGTCGCAGCTGGCTGAAGCCCTGATTATGGAAGCTTATAACTGGCTGTATGCCCAATGCTGCAAGGAGTGGGGCACCCCGATGAATGCTCAGGGAGAGGCGCAGCCAATGCTGATCCTCGGCATGGGCAAGCTTGGTGGTGCCGAGCTGAACTTTTCCTCGGATATTGACTTGATCTTTACCTATCCGGAAAACGGCGAAACCGAAGGTGGGCGACGTAGTCTGGCCAATGCCCAGTTTTTTACCCGCTTGGGACAGCGATTGATCAAGGCGCTGGATCAGCAGACATTCGACGGTTTTTGCTACCGGGTCGATATGCGATTGCGTCCGTTTGGTGACAGCGGCCCGTTAGTGATGAGCTATGCGGCCCTCGAAGATTATTACCAGGAGCAAGGGCGGGACTGGGAGCGCTATGCGATGATCAAAGCGCGGGTGATGGGGCGAGAAAGCTTCAGCCAGTACCAGGAGCTGCGCCAGATGTTACGGCCTTTCGTGTTCCGTCGCTATATCGACTTCAGTGCCATTCAGTCTCTGCGGCGAATGAAATCGATGATCAGCAGTGAGGTTCGTCGCCGTGGCCTGAACAACAATATTAAGCTGGGGCCAGGCGGGATCCGTGAGGTCGAGTTTATTGCCCAGTCGTTTCAGCTGATCCGCGGCGGACGCGAGCCCAGCCTGCGCCATCGCGGGCTGCTTGAAACTCTTTCGGCAATGAAGCAGCTGGCGCTGTTGCCGCAAGAGCAGGTTACCGACCTTGAACAGGGATACTGTTTCTTGCGCCGGCTGGAGAACTTGCTGCAGGCGATCGATGACAAGCAAACCCAAACCTTGCCGGACAAAGTGTTGGATCAGCATCGTTTGGCCTTTGCGATGGGGTATGATGACTGGACTGCATTGCTGTCGGCGGTTGAAAGCCATATGGGCGCGATACATCAGGTATTCGAGAACATTATCGGCACCGAGGAGGAAGAGGTTCACTCTGCTGCCGATACCCAGTACCACGAGATGTGGGCCATGGTGAAGAATGAAGAGGTATTGCTCAGCATTCTTGACGAGCTGTCGGCCTCGGACGTAGACAGCCAGGCCAGCACGTTAATGGGAATGAAGGCGGAATTGTCCAAGCGTACCCTGGGGCCCCGGGGCCGGGAGGTACTGGCAAAACTGATGCCGGAGGTCTTAGCGCGCATTGTGCCTCGCCCGGATGCCGCTCAGGTTCTGGCACGGGTTACCAAACTGATTGTTCGGGTGGCAACCCGGACAACGTACCTTGAGCTGTTGAGCGAGCACCCGGCAGCACTGGATCAGCTGGTCCGCCTTTGTGCTGCCAGCCCGATGGTGGCCGAGCAATTGACGCAATATCCGATTTTGCTCGATGAGCTGCTGGATCCTCAGCATCTCTATAATCCGACACCGCTGGATCAGTATCAGTATGAGCTGTACGAGTACCTGGCACGGATCCCGGAAGAGGATATGGAGCAGCAGATGGAAGCTATCCGCCAATTTAAGCAGGCGCAGCTGCTGCGAATCGCTGCGGCTGATATTGCTGGTGCACTGCCGCTGATGAAAGTCAGCGATCACCTCACTTACCTGGCCGAAGCGATTATCGGAGCCGTGGTCAATCAGGCCTGGCTTCAGATGGTCGAGAAGTATGGCGAGCCATCCCATCTTCAGGACCGTGACGGCAAGGGCTTTGGCGTACTGGGTTATGGTAAGGTCGGTGGTTGGGAGCTGGGCTATGGCTCCGATCTCGATCTGGTGTTTCTCCATGACTGTCCGGCAAATGTCTATACCACTGGCAAGAAGGAAATCGACGGCCGCCAGTTCTACCTCAGGCTGGCACAAAGGATCGTCCACCTGTTCTCAACCCGAACCTCGTCCGGAGTGCTGTATGAAGTAGACGTGCGTTTACGCCCGTCGGGTGCATCCGGGTTGCTGGTCAGTACTATGGAGGCTTTTGCCGAGTACCAGCAACAGGAGGCCTGGACCTGGGAGCACCAGGCACTGGTGAGGGCACGTATGGTATATGGTGACAGCCCGTTGCAGCAGGCATTTACCAAGGTACGGCAGGCTATTTTGATGCAATCTCGCGAAATGGCGGTCTTACAGCAGCAAGTGGTGGAGATGCGTCATAAGATGCGTGAGCACCTTGGCAGCAAGAAAGCCGGCATGTTTGGCCTCAAGCAGGACGAAGGCGGGATCACGGATATAGAATTTATTGCCCAGTATCTGGTCTTACAGCATGCCAGCAGTGAGCGGGACCTGACCCGCTGGTCTGATAATGTTCGTATCTTCGATACGATGGCCGAGTGCGAGATCCTCAGTATTCAGGATGTACAGGCGCTTAAGCTGGCCTATTGCCATATGCGTGATGAAATTCATCGTCTCAATTTGTTGGGCCTGTCGGCGTATGTGCCTGAAGATCAATTTGTAGCCGAGCGCGAGGTGGTCCAGCAGGTTTGGCAACAGTGCCTTCAACAGTAAAGGCGATGAAAGGTAAACAGCCCCGAGGCTTTGTGATAGTATTTCTCGGTTTTTCTTCTCAGTTTTTCTACCCCGGAGATAATAATGAAACTGACTCTTCCTGATTATGATCAAGCAGGTGTTTTGGTGGTTGGTGATGTCATGCTAGACCGTTATTGGTATGGACCAACCGGGCGTATCTCGCCTGAAGCGCCTGTGCCTGTTGTTAAGGTCGATCAGATCGAAGAGCGCCCGGGCGGCGCGGCTAACGTGGCAATGAATATTGCAGCGCTGGGAGGTCATGCTCGCCTGGTTGGCCTGACGGGGATAGATGAGCCGGCGAAAGCGCTGAACGAAAAACTGTCATCGTTGGATGTTCGCTGTGATTTCGTATCACTGCCGGATTATCCGACCATTACCAAGCTCCGGGTAATGAGCCGTGGCCAGCAGCTGATCCGCCTCGATTTTGAAGAAGGTTTCCATGATGTTGCGGCCGATATGATTCTGCCGCGCCTCGAGCAGTCGTTGCCGAATGTCAAAGCGATGATCCTGTCTGACTATGCCAAAGGCGCGCTGGAGCATGTCCAGGCAATGATCCAAATGGCCCGCAAGACTGGCGTGCCTGTGATGGTCGATCCGAAAGGAACTGATTTTGAGCGCTACCGTGGTGCGACGCTGCTGACACCGAACCTTTCAGAGTTCGAAGCTGTCGTAGGCAAGGTCAATACTGACGAGGAACTGGTTGAAAGAGGCTTTGGCCTGATTGAGCAGTTCGACCTTGAAGCCTTGCTGGTCACGCGCAGCGAGCACGGTATGACCCTGCTGCAAAAAGGTCAGGAACCGTTGCATATGCCGACATTGGCGCAGGAAGTTTATGACGTTACCGGTGCCGGTGATACTGTCATTTCGGTACTGGCGGCATCGTTGGCGGCAGGTAAATCGCTGTCGGATGCCTGTAAGCTGGCTAATGCTGCAGCCGGTGTTGTGGTTGCCAAGCTGGGTACCTCGACGCTGTCTACGATTGAGCTGACTGAAGCGATTCATGGTAGTCAGGATAGTGGTTTTGGTGTGATCGCCGAAGCCCAGCTCAAGCAGGCTGTCAAGGCAGCCAGAGCGCGTGGCGAGAAGGTTGTTATGACCAATGGTTGCTTTGATATTCTGCATGCTGGCCATGTTGCTTATTTGAATGAAGCTGCCAAGTTGGGTGATCGCCTGATTGTCGCGGTTAACTCGGATAGCTCGGTACAGACTTTGAAAGGACCAGGACGACCAGTTAACCCTGAAGACCGCCGTATGGCTGTATTAGCCGGACTTGGTGCCGTTGACTGGGTGGTGCCGTTTAGCGAAGAAACACCACAGCGCCTTATCAGTGAAATTCTGCCAAGCCTGTTGGTCAAAGGCGGTGACTACAAGCCGGAAGAGATTGCCGGTGGCCAGGAAGTGGTTGCTGCTGGTGGCGAGGTCAGGGTACTGAATTTTGAAGATGGCTGTTCAACGACAGAAATCATCGAAGCTATCCGTGGCGGTCGCGGGTAATAGAGCTATCGCCTTACATTGCTCGAACTTAGCAAAGTACAGCATCTTATAGATAACAGAAGCGCCATCCTCGGATGGCGCTTTTTTAATGGGGTTTATACCTATGATTGAGTCGGTTATTTGGCTGCCATCAGGCCAGTATTAACATCCAGGACGTCTTGCTCGTTGAGGGAGCCGACAGCCTGTTTCAGTCTTAGCTGGTTCAGGATGTAGTCATAGCGAGCATTGGCAAGCTGACGGTTGGCATCGTACAGGCGGCGGGTCGCATCCAGCACGTCAACAATGGTACGGGTACCGACATCAAAACCGGCTTCGGTTGCTTCAAGTGCAGACTTGGCAGAAATCACTGACTGCTGGTAAGCACGAAGAGCTCCGATAGAGGCGTTGATGTTGTTGTAGAAGGCGCGGACATCCTTGACTACGCTACGGTAGTCTTCCTCTAGCTGTTCGCTGGAAGAGACATAGGAGAACTGCGCCTGCTTGACTTCAGAGGTCACGCGGCCACCAGTGTAGAGTGGCAGGTTTAGATTGATACCTGCATTTAGCGTACCGTCATCGGTTGCTGGGTTCTTGTCGTCGTAGCTGTAGTCGGTAGTGAATGACAAAGTTGGCAGATGGCCGGACTCAGCAAGTGCAATCTGATCGCGGGCGATGTCTTGTGAAATGCGCGAGGTCAGTAAGCTAAGGTTTTCGGTTTCGGCATCTTTAATTAGTTCCAGAACCTTGCCTTGCGGACGGCTGGCTGAGAAGCGACCGGTATCAAGGATACTCAGGTCGGTATGCTCCTGGCCAGTGATCTCGCGCAGCCCTTCATAGCTGTTGGTCAGCTCATTTTCATTCAGGATCTCATCGGCCAGTACGCTATCGTACTGAGCTTGGGCATCATGCACATCGGTGATTGCCGACAAACCAACTTCGAAGCGCTGTTTGGTTTGTTCGAGCTGACGACCGACCGCGGCTTTTTCGGCGCGGACAAATTCAAGGTCATCCATTGCACGCAATACTGCAAAGTAAGCTTCGGAAACACGTAGGATCAGCCCTTGCTGAGAGGTCGCGTAAGCGGCATCTCGCTGGCGAGCCTGTTTCTCGGTAATGTCGAGGCTTACCCAACTGGAGCGATTGTAAAGTGATTGGCTTAGACTCAGCTTGCCACTAAGGCCGTCGGTATCACCGTCCATGCGTGATATGCCATAACCCGCATCTAGATCAATTTGCGGCAACAGTGCACTGCGTGATGAATTAATCTTTTCAAATGCTGCGTCTTTATCGGCAGCAGCACGAAGCAGCTGAGGATCGTTTTGTTTGGCTTGTTGGTAGATATCGGCTAAATCATCAGCCAGTGCTGCCTGGCTGAAACCGCCAAGCGCAACGCTAATAATAAGCGGAAGCAATTTTTTCATGGATGCCTTTCCTGGTCCTGACAAAAAAAAAGAGATCAAAGCAATCAGTCTATCCGAAGAAACCTTGCCTGAAACTGATCGTTGTTCATTTTTACTTAGTTTTACGCTGTTTACTTAATCATATGTGATTGTAATCTATCCAACTACAAAATTGGACTTAAAAAAAATCATAATATTTGTCATAAATGTTGAATTAAATCATTGCTGCCAGCCATTTTGAATGAAAAGATATAGAGCAAAGGGAGAAAGCATAATGAGTAACGAGTTGCCTTCAGGCTCTGCGCCGGATGTTTATAGCAAAGATGATGTTGAAGTTTTGTCGACGGAGACGCTGTATCAGGGATATTTCAGCATGGTGAAATATCGTTTTCGCCATAAACTTTTTGCCGGAGGCTGGAGTGAGCCGCTTGAACGGGAGTTGTTCGAGCGTGGTCATGCCGCTGCTTTGTTACCTTATGATCCAGTTGAAGATAACGTAGTGTTGGTCGAACAGTTTCGAGTCGGCGCTATGGCGGCAGATTGCTCGCCTTGGCAGCTGGAAATTGTGGCCGGCATTATCGAGCCGAACGAGACCGCCGAGAATGTGGTGAATCGCGAGGCCGTAGAGGAAGCCGGTGTAACGGTGACCGAACTGGAAAAAATTACCCGCTATCTGTCGAGCTCCGGTGGTTGTTCCGAAATGCTTGATGTCTTTGTCGGTCGTGTCGATAGCACCAAGGCCCAGGGGATTCATGGCCTGGCCCATGAAGGCGAAGACATTCGGGTGCATGTGGTATCTCGACAGGAAGCATACCAGTGGATTGAATCTGGTAAAATTGAGAATGCAGCCTCAATCATTGCGCTACAATGGTTGCAGCTAAACTATTTAAGATTACAGGCTCAGGCTCAATAACCAGTCCATTGGTTTAAGGACACCGATTGAATAAAAGATATACCGTTGATTTTGCAGGAATCATGCGTTTGTATGAAACTAACTATGCGAAGTTGCTCCCATTACTGCCAAAAACAGATCAGGTGGGAGACGAGTGCGTATATAAGGTTTTTGAGCACGAATACCAGTTGCGAATCACGGAATCGACCCGCTACACCACAGTGATCGAGCTGTGGCAGCGTGCTGACGGGGAGCTTCCGGATTACCTGATCCCCCGACTCACAGTGCGGTTATACCACGATGCCAGAGTGGCAGAAGTGTGTACCGCTCAGCAGATTTCTCGGCTTAAGCCGAGGTATGATTACCCAAATTTGCGGATGCACCAGAAAGATGAAAAACATCAAGTGAACCGCTTCTTGGGTGACTGGCTGGCCTATTGCCTGAAAAATGGGATCAGCAAACAATCGGTTTGTTAACAGTATTAGATAAACAAGGTTTTTGACGTTTTGCAGATGTATTCTCTGCCTCAGACGAACCCAGACAGTGTGGTTCTCCTTCAAATCACCGATACCCATCTATTTGCCAATGAGGCAGGTAGCTTGCTGGGCGTCGCGACCAAAGACAGCTTCCATGCCGTATTGGATGCTGTCGATGCGGCTGCGCGTCCGTTTGATGCTGTGGTTGCAACCGGTGATATCTCACAGGATCATAGTGAACGGTCTTATCAGCGTTTTAGCGACGGTATTGCGCGTTGGTCGCAGCCATGTTTCTGGCTGCCGGGTAACCATGACTATCAGCCGAGTATGTCCTCGGTGTTACCGTCTCCGCAAATCAAGCCTTGCCAGCAGGTACTGGCCGGCGAGCACTGGCAGGTGATCTTGCTAGACAGCCAGGTCCAGGGTGTCCCGCACGGGGAGTTGAGCGATGCACAGCTAACGATGCTGGACGAGGCACTGGCGTCTCAGCCTCAGCGCCACGCGCTGGTGTTGTTACACCACCACCCTCTGGAGGCTGGCAGTGCCTGGCTGGATCAGCATAAGTTGCATAATGCCGACGCATTTTGGAAGGTCGTGGATAAATACCCGCAACAGGTAAAGGCGGTGTTGTGTGGCCATATTCATCAGGAGCTGGATCGAATCTACCATGGGGTACAGGTACTGGCGACGCCGTCGACCTGTATTCAGTTCCAGCCCGATTCTAACGATTTTGCGTTGGATAAGCTTAACCCGGGCTGGCGTTACCTTGAGCTCATGGCCGATGGCCGGGTTGTGACCTCGGTGTCCCGGTTGCAGGGTGAGTGTTTCGCTCCCCAGTTCGACGCAGGCGGATACTAGATGAAACCGCTGTTACTGTATATCCATGGCTTTAATAGTTCACCGAAATCGCTGAAGGCGACGGAGATGGCAGAGTATTGCCGTCAGCACCGCCCGGATATTCGCGTTGAGATCCCGCAAATGCCGTGTTACCCGGCCGAGGCGGCAAGTTTCATCGATAATCTTGTTCGCTCGCTGCGACAAGATTATCAAATTGGGCTAGTAGGCAGCTCCTTGGGGGTTTATATTTCAACCTGGCTCAATCATCGCTACCAACTTCCGGCTGTGGTGGTTAACCCTGCCGTTAAGCCGTATGAGTTGTTGGTCGATTACCTCGGGGAGCAGGAAAATCCCTATACGGGCGAGCGTTATCTGCTGGAGGCCAAACATATGGATGAGCTGAAGCAGATGGATGTACCGGAAATCACGACGCCTGAGCTATTTTGGCTGATGCAGCAGGAAGGTGACGAAGTGCTCGATTACCGCCAGGCTGTTGCAAAATATGCCGGCTGTAAGCAAACCGTGGAGCCCGAAGGCGATCACAGTTTTATCGGTTTCGACCGTTTCCCCGCTGAAATCATTAAGTTTCTAGGGCTCTAAACCGTTGGCTGGCGGGTAATCGCCGATTGACGGGTGATGGAGCCGGACTCACAATTGTGGGCATTATCCTCGACCTCAGCTTGACAAC
Organism: Photobacterium sp. OFAV2-7; assembly: GCF_022347985.1. Classification (GTDB taxonomy): domain Bacteria; phylum Pseudomonadota; class Gammaproteobacteria; order Enterobacterales; family Vibrionaceae; genus Photobacterium. The sequence goes on along the minus strand of NZ_JAKRFQ010000038.1, from coordinate 5,554 downwards.
CGGGCTGGGGTTACTGACTATTGTGGCAAAAATTTTCTCGTAAACTTCCGTAATATGACAGATCAAAGCTATAACGCTGGAGCCATTGAGGTTCTCAATGGCCTTGAGCCAGTACGCCGCCGTCCCGGCATGTACACCGATACGGTCAGGCCTAACCACCTCGGTCAAGAGGTTATCGATAACAGTGTCGATGAAGCATTGGCCGGCCATGCCCGCAAAGTTGAAGTCATCCTCCATGCGGATCAGTCCCTTGAGGTCATTGATGACGGCCGTGGTATGCCGGTGGACATCCACCCGGAAGAAGGGGTATCAGGCGTTGAGCTGATCCTCTGTAAGCTGCATGCCGGTGGTAAGTTCTCCGGCAAGAACTACCAGTTCTCCGGTGGTCTGCACGGGGTTGGTATCTCGGTGGTGAATGCCCTGTCGACACGCGTCGAAGTGACTGTGAAGCGCGAAGGACAAATCTACCAAATTGCGTTTGAAAACGGCGATAAGGTGTCCGAGCTGGAAGTCATTGGTACTTGCGGACGTCGTGCCAAGGGAACCCGGGTTCACTTCTGGCCAGCTGCCCAGTATTTCGACAGCCCGAAATTCTCGGTCTCGCGCCTTAAGAGTGTGCTCAAAGCCAAGGCGGTCTTGTGCCCGGGGCTTGAGATCGTCTTTACGGATAAGAACACCGATGAAACTTTGCGCTGGTGCTATGAAGATGGTTTGAAGGACTATCTTGCCGAAGGCGTTAAAGGCTATACCCTGCTGCCAGAAGAACCGTTTACCGGTGTGTTCAGCGGCCAGACTGAAGCGGCCGACTGGGCATTGCTGTGGCTGCCGGAAGGCGGTGAGCTGATCACCGAAAGTTACGTCAACCTGATCCCGACGGCGCAGGGCGGTACCCATGTCAACGGTCTGCGACAGGGTCTGCTGGATGCGATGCGTGAGTTCTGTGAGTTCCGCAATATGTTGCCACGCGGGGTCAAGCTGACAGCCGACGATATCTGGGACCGCTGTGCCTATGTCCTGTCGGTGAAAATGCAGGATCCGCAGTTTGCCGGTCAGACCAAAGAGCGACTGTCCTCGCGCCAGTGCGCGGCGTTTGTTTCCGGGGTGGTGAAAGATGCCTTCAGCCTGTGGCTGAACGAGCGTCCTCAATTGGCTGAACAGCTGGCGGAAGTGTGTATTGCCAACGCCCACCGCCGTATGCGTGCCAGCAAGAAGGTGGTACGTAAGAAAGTGGCATCCGGCCCTGCCCTACCGGGTAAGCTGGCGGATTGCTCCCAGCAGGATCTTAGCCGGACCGAGCTGTTCCTGGTGGAGGGGGACTCGGCGGGCGGATCGGCCAAACAGGCCCGAGACCGTGAGTTCCAGGCAATTATGCCGCTACGCGGTAAGATCCTGAATACCTGGGAAGTCTCGGCCGATCAGGTACTGGCCTCACAAGAGGTCCATGATATCTCTGTCGCGTTGGGTATTGATCCTGACAGTGATGATCTCAGTGGACTGCGCTACGGTAAAATCTGCGTCCTCGCGGATGCGGACTCCGATGGTTTGCACATTGCAACCTTGCTGTGTGCGCTGTTTATGAAGCACTTCGAGGCACTGGTGCGTGCAGGACATGTTTATATTGCCATGCCGCCGCTATACCGGATTGATTTGGCCAAGGAAGTTTACTACGCACTGGATGAGGCCGAAAAAGATGGCATTATCGATCGCCTGAGCAGCAAGCGAGGCAAGATCAATGTCCAGCGATTCAAAGGCCTGGGTGAGATGAACCCGCTTCAGCTGCGTGAAACCACCATGGATCCGAATACTCGCCGTCTGGTTCAGCTAACCATTGATGATGATCAGCAGACCAATGAAATGATGGACATGCTGCTAGGCAAGAAACGGGCGGAAGACCGTCGCTACTGGCTGCAGGATAAAGGCGATATGGCTGAGGTGTAAGCCTCGTTATCTAGGCCGTGAAGCCCTGACCTTCTCAAAATATGATGGCTACTGCCTGCCGATGGCGGGCGGTAGCAAAGAATGATTGAACGGAATACCCAACGATGACTGATGTCTCAATGGACGGCGTTGAACAGCTCCCGCTGAGGAAGTTTACCGAAGACGCTTATCTCAATTACTCCATGTACGTAATCATGGATCGTGCCTTGCCGTTTATTGGTGATGGTCTGAAACCTGTACAGCGCCGTATTATCTACGCAATGTCAGAGCTTGGCCTGTCAGCAACGGCGAAATACAAGAAGTCGGCCCGTACCGTCGGTGACGTACTGGGTAAGTATCACCCTCATGGTGATTCAGCCTGTTACGAAGCCATGGTATTGATGGCGCAGCCGTTCTCCTACCGTTATCCGCTGGTGGACGGACAGGGGAACTGGGGTGCACCGGATGATCCGAAATCGTTCGCGGCAATGCGTTATACCGAATCGCGTCTGTCTCGCTTCTCCGAGGTGTTGCTTGGTGAACTGGGACAGGGTACTGCTGACTGGGTTCCGAACTTCGACGGCACGATGAAAGAGCCGAAGATGCTGCCGGCCCGCTTGCCGCATATTCTGCTGAACGGGGTAACCGGTATCGCCGTTGGTATGGCGACGGATATCCCGCCGCATAATGCCCGTGAAGTGGCCAATGCGGCCGTGCATCTGATTGAGAACCCGAAAGCCGAGCTGGATGAGCTGATGACGTTTGTCCAGGGGCCGGACTATCCGACAGAAGCAGAGATCATTACGCCTAAGACTGATTTGAAGAAAGTCTACCGTACCGGCCGCGGCAGCATTAAGATGCGTGCCGTCTGGCACAAGGAAAACGGTGATATCGTGATCACGGCGTTGCCGCATCAGGTTTCCGGCTCGAAGCTGCTTGAGCAGATTGCCGCACAGATGCGGGCCAAAAAGCTGCCGATGGTCGATGATCTGCGTGATGAGTCCGATCACGAGAACCCGACTCGTATCGTGATTGTTCCACGTTCAAACCGCATTGACTGCGAACAGCTGATGAATCACCTGTTTGCTTCTACGGATCTGGAGAAGAGCTTCAGGGTTAACCTCAATATGCTGGGCCTTGACGGGCGTCCGCAGGTGAAGGGGCTGGTTCAGATTGTTACCGAGTGGCTAGCGTTTCGTCGTGACACGGTTCGCCGTCGCCTCCAGTTCCGTTTGGATAAAGTGATTGCCCGCCTGCATATCCTTGAGGGTTTGCTGGCTGCGTATCTCAACATTGATGAGGTGATTGAGATCATCCGTACCGAGGATGATCCGAAAGCCGAGCTGATGTCGCGCTTTGACTTGAGTGCAACTCAGGCTGATGCGATTCTGGAAATCAAGCTGCGCCAGTTGGCAAAGCTGGAAGAAATCAAGATCCGTGGCGAGCAGGACGAGCTATCGAAAGAGCGTGAAAAGCTCGAGAAGCTGCTGGGATCAGAGCGTCGTCTCAATACCCTGATTAAGAAAGAACTGTTGGCGGATGCCGAGAAATACGGTGATGACCGTCGCTCGCCGCTAGTTGAGCGTGCTGAGGCCAAAGCGCTGACCGAGCGCGATCTGGTACCAAGCGAAGCCATTACGGTTGTGCTGTCGGAGAAAGGCTGGATCCGTCATGCCAAGGGGCATGAGGTGGATCCGACCTCGCTGAGCTATAAATCCGGTGACGGTTATCTGGCTCATGCCCGCGGCAAGAGTAATCTGCCGGCGATTTTCCTCGGCACAGATGGCCGAAGTTATGCGCTGGAATCTCATACTCTGCCTTCGGCACGAAGCCAGGGTGAGCCGATTACCGGTCGTCTAAACCTGACGCCGGGCTCGAGTATGCGGCAGGTGATGATGGCGGATGATGATCAGCTATGGCTGATGGGCTCGGATGCCGGCTACGGCTTTATCTGTAAGACATCAGATATGGTCTCGAAGAACAAGAGTGGCAAGGCGCTGCTGACGGTTCCCGAGAATGCCGAAGTGATGGCCCCTCAACCAATCAACCAGATTGACAGTGATGAGATTTTGGCTATTACCAATGAAGGTAGAATGCTGCTGTTCCCGATCAAAGATCTGCCGCAGTTGGGCAAAGGTAAAGGGAATAAGATCATCAACATTCCGGCAGCCCGTTCCAAGGCGCGGGAAGAGTTTCTTTCCCAGCTTGTGGTTCTGCCTGCAAATGGGCATGTCACAATTTATGCGGGTAAGCGTAAATTAGGGCTGAAGCCGTCGGATCTTGATAACTTCCGCGGTGAGCGTGGCCGACGGGGATCGCTGCTTCCACGGGGACTGCAACGTGTCACCCGAATGGAAGTCGAACAGCCTGACGCGCCGGCTGGCGAATAACAGCCACCATTGTCGTCGATATCAAAAGCCCTCAAAAAGAGGGCTTTTTTCATAATATTGAACCCATAGACAATAATTTGTGTACTTAGAGGGTGTAATTTCCTCTTGCCTGAGTATACTAGCGAACGCTTGTACGCTGAGGAGAGTTCCATGATATTTTTATTGCGCATGGTCGCTGTCGCAATTTTTGCAGTTGTCATGTTTGTATTTGGCTGTGGCTACTGTTTGCTGAGCCCGCGCAACCCGAAAAATGTTCATAATGTGGGTCGCCATTTTTGTAAAATGGCCCGGATCTTTGGGATTAAACTGGAACTCCGCTATGCCGAAGGGGCCGACGATGTCGGTGCCAGCATTTATATTGCCAACCACCAGAACAACTATGACTTGTTCACTGTATCTGGTGCCATCATGCCCCGTACCGTTACCGTCGGTAAGAAAAGCCTTGTCTGGATGCCGTTATTCGGCCAGCTGTACTGGCTGACGGGCAATATCCTGATTGACCGTGCGAACCGCAGTCGGGCTGCCGGGACAATCAGCCAGATTGTCGAGAAAATTAAGCAGCTTCAGGTATCGGTATGGATGTTCCCGGAAGGAACCCGTTCACGTGGTCGAGGCCTGCTGCCGTTCAAGACCGGTGCATTTCATGCCGCGATTGGCGCCGGTGTACCTGTTGTGCCTATTGTCTGCAGCTCAACTGAACATGTAAACATGAATCGCTGGGATAACGGCGTGGTGATTGTTGAGGTAATGCCGCCAGTCGTGACTGAAGGGTATACCAAGGAAGATGTTCGCCAGTTATCTAACCAGTGTCGTACAATCATGGAAAATAAACTGGCTGAGCTCAATGCCGAAGCCGTTCAGCGTTCTGCAAAATAGTGATGCTATAATTTAGCTCCTGTAGAGCGTTACTGGATAAAATTAAGGACATGCCTAGCGTGTCCTTTTTGCTTTTATAGATATAGATGTAGATATCATGATCGAAGAACAGGTTGTTTTAGTGGATCCTCAAGGCCGGGAACTGGGACTACAGGAAAAAATGCAGGCCCACCGGGACGGGGCACTGCACCTGGCCTTTTCCGTGTTGTTGTACCGGGAAACCGATAATGGCAGGGAGTTTCTGATGCAGCAGCGAGCGCTGGGCAAGTACCACAGTGGCGGTTTGTGGACCAATACCTGTTGTTCCCACCCGCGTCAGGGGGAATCGATGGAGCAGGCCGGTATACGCCGCCTTGGTGAAGAAATGGGAA
>NZ_JAKRFQ010000381.1 GCF_022347985.1 Photobacterium sp. OFAV2-7 | reverse complement strand
CACCGGCCAATCCGACGCCGATACCTCCGAGACGGGCAGCAAGAATAATACACCCCAACAAGAGAATGATTTCTAACAACAGCATAGTAAGTCCTCTTTCTAGTTCTATAAATTATTTCTGCATTCCTTAATCAAGATAATTAAGAAGCGCATAACATGCTTCCAGCTAGTTTTACCGCTGAACCATTTTAGGAGAATGAAAAACATATATTTAAAAGATAAGATTATTGGCAACCACTAATACCAATCCACTTATTATAGAAAGGGTAATTAGAGTATAATGATTATTAAAAAGGGTTATTGACAATAGAAACAGAGGCCCTAAAATCGAGCACCTACGATATCTATTATTTATCGCCCTTTTTGTGTCAGTTAGGCAAAAAAGTTAGTTTGAATAATATTATTTTTATCAACTATTTACCTACACGCCCCAAATCATTCATTAATCTTATATTTTCTGAATTTACATAGACAATACTTAGCTTTCAATCAGGTTTGAAATGCAGAAAACTATCTAGTTATGCGTAATCAGCATTACAAAAACCCCACTCAGGTCACTGAATATTCAGCAAAATCATAGCTAACAACCAGTATGCATCATATTGATTACAAACAGCTCAAAATAAAAACACAATCTGACAAACCAAAAATCACAACCAATCAAAAAGACAATATAAAAGCGTGTAAATTAACATAAGTTTGATGAGTGTTTTTTGGACAATACCTGTTGGATATATATTTGTAGTACATAAAAGTCCTACCTGAATCACATAATAAAATAAGTGAACTAAGTCACGGTTTCAATTGAATGAAAAATCATATTTATTCATTATTTCCTGGCTAAGAAAACACTATTTGATTAAATTAATAGCACTATGCATTAAATGCATTGTTGCTTACTTTTAAGCATTTCACTTTAAACAATAAAAGGAACATTGTGTCGGTGTCATTTCACTATCAATAAAGGTAACGGCTATGCTCGACAATTCTAATAAGGTACGTATTGAAGAAGATCTTCTTGGTCAGCTTGAAATTCCGGCATCTGCTTATTACGGGATCCACTCATTGCGCGCCTATCAGAACTTCAATATCTCGTCGATGAAGATCTCTGATGTACCTGAATTTGTTCGAGGTATGGTATTTACCAAAAAAGCAGCCGCTAAAGCGAATACTGAGCTCGGCACTATTCCAAGCGATGTGGGCAAATACATCGTTGAAGCCTGTGATCTGATCCTAAACACAGGTAAATGCATGGATCAGTTCATCTCTGATGTCTATCAGGGTGGTGCTGGTACATCTGTTAACATGAATGCCAACGAGGTTATCGCCAACGTCGCCCTTGAACTAAAAGGCCACGAAAAAGGCGAATATGACATCATTAACCCTAATGATCATGTAAACAAGAGCCAGTCAACCAACTGTGCATACCCAACAGGCTTCCGTGTTGCTGTCTATAACAGCATCATGAAGATGATTGACTCAATCGAGCACCTGCAGGCAGCCTTCGATGCCAAGAGCAATGAGTTCCAGGACGTTTTGAAAATGGGTCGTACCCAGCTTCAAGATGCCGTACCAATGACTGTTGGCCAGGAATTCCACGCATTCAGCATTCTGGTTAAAGAAGAAATCAAAAACCTGAAATATGCCGCTTCACTACTGCTTGAAGTTAACCTGGGCGCAACAGCGATTGGTACAGGCCTTAACGCACCAGAAGGTTATCAGGAACTGGCAGTCAAATACCTTGCCGAAGCGACAGGCTTAGACTGTGTACCGTCTGAAGACCTGATTGAAGCAACATCTGACTGTGGTGCTTACGTAACGGTTCACGCAGCACTGAAACGTCTTGCCGTGAAACTGTCTAAAGTATGTAACGATCTTCGTCTGCTTTCATCTGGCCCACGCGCAGGTCTTAACGAACTGAACCTGCCTGAAATGCAAGCTGGTTCTTCCATCATGCCAGCCAAAGTAAACCCAGTGATCCCAGAAGTCGTCAACCAGGTTTGCTTTAAAGTAATTGGCAACGATACAACCGTCACTTTTGCAGCAGAAGCTGGCCAGCTTCAGCTCAATGTTATGGAGCCAGTTATCGGTCAGGCAATCTTCGAGTCGATTGAACTACTGGGCAATGCCTGTGTAAACCTTGCCGACAAGTGCATCAGCGGCATTACAGTCAACAAGAATGTTTGTGAAGACTTCGTCTTTAACTCAATTGGTATCGTCACTTATCTGAATCCATTCATTGGCCACCATGAAGGTGACATCGTCGGTAAAATCTGTGCCGAAACAGGCAAGAGCGTTAAAGAAGTAACACTAGAGCGCAAGCTACTGGCAGAAGAACAACTGGAAGAAATCTTCTCGGTGCAAAACCTCATGCACCCAGAATACAAAGCAAAACTATATAACTAATAACAACGATTAAAGGGCTTGAAAAAGCCCTTTTTTTTTCCCAATAACAAATACAAGGGTGAACTCATTATGAAAACGAATCCAATACGACTGGGTCTTATCATTGCTGGCTTATGCGGTAGTTCATTGTCTTTTGCTGCCGATTTACCAAATATCAAAATCTTGGCAACCGGCGGAACCATTGCCGGAGCAGGTCAGGCTGCAACCGATTCAAGCTACACCTCCGGTCAGGTGGGTGTTGATCAGCTTGTCGCGGCGGTACCTGAAATTAAGAACCTGGCAGATATCAGCGGCGAACAAGTGGTCAATATTGGCTCCCAGGACATGAACAATGAGGTATGGCTTAAGCTTGCCAAGCGTGTTAATACACTATTAGCACAAGACAATGTTGATGGTATCGTCATTACTCATGGCACGGATACCATGGAAGAAACCGCCTACTTCTTAAACCTGACCGTAAAGAGCGACAAGCCTGTCGTACTCGTCGGTTCAATGCGCCCGTCAACGGCCAAAAGCGCGGATGGCCCGATGAATCTGTACAATGCCGTCGTTACCGCTACTGACGAAGATACCCATGGGCGTGGCGTATTGGTATCCATGAACGATACTGTCTTCGGTGCACGTGATGTAACCAAAACGAATACCACATCCGTTCAGACCTTCCAGTCTCCTAATTTCGGTCCACTGGGGTATATCCATAACAGTGACGTGAAATATCAGCGTAGCCCTGCGCGTCAGCATACCTTAAATACTGTGTTTGATGTTTCCAAGCTAACCGAATTACCTAAGGTCGGTATTGTCTATAACTACGCAAGTGCTTCAGACCTGCCAGTAAAAGCTTACATTGATGCCAAGTATGACGGCATCGTTAGCGCCGGCGTGGGTAACGGAAATATGTACCACTCAGTATTTGACGCTCTGGCGAAAGCAAGCAAAGAAGGCACCATGGTAGTGCGCAGTTCACGCACCCCTACGGGCTCAACGACACTGCATGCCGAAGTCGATGATGAGAAGTATGGCTTCGTGGCAGCCGGTGAGCTTAACCCGCAAAAAGCCCGTATCCTACTGATGTTATCCTTGACGCAGACCCAGAACTATAACGACGTTCAGAAAATGTTCCAATACTACTAAGTAGTCAACATTCATGAACAGATAATTTCAGACAATATTTAGCAAAAAGGGCTATTTCTATAGCCCTTTTATTAAATGGTTAAGCCAATGTTCAATCACTCATCATAATAACAAAGGTAGTACATATTTATTCAAGGTTAAACTTTCTTCCAGATAGCTCTTTCATTGGGCTCACTTTACTCAACTCATTCCACATTGCTTCACATGAAGAATGCAGTTTAGAGTAATAACGATACACATACAGATCCAATGGAACAGGTTCTCTCTCAGTTAATATTTTCAACTGTCCTGATGCCAGCTCTTCTTTTATTGCATAATCGGGTAGCCAGCTAATTCCTTTACCCTGTAACACCAGAGCTTTAATAAAATCTGTCATGGATGATGAGCAAACTGTATTAGGCGTTAACTTTCCATTTGCTCGGTGGAGTGCTCTCCCCATATAACTTTCTGGCGTATAATCCAAGCAAGGAACATCATCATTATTTGCAAGGTCATAAAGTGCTTCTCCGTTTTCATCCACAGCAGAGACACAATATAAATAACTACGTCCTAGATAGATTGACCTGTAAGGTGCAACTTGTAATCTGTCTTCATAAAATGAGAATAAGAAATCGCACTTTCCATCTATGAGAAGTTCAACAGCGTCGTCAACTTCGTTGGCATCAACAGATAAACTTGTATTCAACTTTGCGTTGAACAGACAGGAATGTAATTTAGGCAATATACTGATAGCCACAGAATGCGCAGCACTTAACCGAACAGTATGCCGCCCATGAAAAGAGCTTCCCGCCAAGCGGTTAACCTCTTCATCTATCTGATTTAAAATGGATTGTGCCGTTGTTTTAAACTGCTTGCCATTTAGAGTCAGTTCGATAGGCGTTTTACTGCGATCGATCAACACTAAACCTAACTCTGCTTCAAGCGACTTGATCCGGCGGCTAAATGCCGGTTGAGTAACATTACGAACAGCAGCTGCATGAGAAAAATTTTGTAGATCAGCGAGGGTAAGAAAATCTTGCAGCCATTTTGTTTCTATGTTTTTCATTCGTCATTCTCAGTAGTTTTGGTTCTATGGCAGTTATCAACCCTAAATAACTCAGTAC
>NZ_JAKRFQ010000380.1 GCF_022347985.1 Photobacterium sp. OFAV2-7 | reverse complement strand
AGAGCGAACAGCTAACGCCAGATCATCTGATGCTTTGACCATAAAACTGTCAGCGAGCTCTACCGATTTGGCTTGCTGTACTTCTTGAAGAGAAAAAAACGTTTCATTGTTACCACTACTTGCACAGACTGAAATACTAAAAAGAACCAGGGAATAAAGTACAGCTTTCATCGTAAATCCTTTTTCAGTTATCCAAATGTGAATACACGGTTTTGTGCTTCCCATTTTCAAGCTGAAAGTACAAATAGGTGAAGTCCATGATAGTAAATCATGACGAAGGTTGGTGTGGCATTATGTCTGCAATTATTAATGACACTTGTCACATTATCGTTAACTCGTTAGTTCAATCATTCCGGTTCTATCCTGCGCTTAAAAACAAATTCGCCTTGCTTAATTTCAAGCAAAACGGCACTTTTCGACGGATCGCCGGATTCTTTATATTCGATTCGACCGGTAACCCCTTCATAGCCCCCTAAGGTATTCAATGCATCACGAATACCTTTCGGATCAGTACCACCATTGCGCCTTGCCGCTTCAAAGAGCATCCCGAAAGCATCGTAGGTTAACGCAACGACATCACTCGGTTCCTTGCTATAAGCTTCTCTAAAACGTGCCCTGAAATGCACCGCCTCACCATCGGCTTTATTGACGGCGTAATGCGTGCTGAAATAAGCGCCTTCAAGCGCATCACGATCCGACTCGGGAATTTGCGTCCAGGTATCACTGCCAAGCAGCATGGCATCAAGACCAAGTTCTCTGGCCAACCGGGCCTGCTCAGGTACCTCGTTATAATAATTGGGCAAGAACAATACCCCTGGGGCCGCAGCCTGAATACGACGTAGCTGCTCAGTCACATCCGGCGCGTCGCGGGTATAGAGCTCATAGGCAACGACCCTGCCACCCTGCTCCCTGAAAGCAGCACGAAATACCTCAGCCAAATTGCGGTTATACTCGCTGGAGACATCGTATAACACTGCCGCTTTCCGGTAGCCCAAATCCTGATAGGCAAACCTTGCCATCAGCTGCCCCTGAAAGGTGTCGTTAAAGGCAATCCGATAGACCCATTTCTTGTTTCGTGTAGTTTCCGGATTGGTCGACCAGGGGCTGAGTAACGGAATCTGAGCATATTCGGCATACCGGGCAGCAGGAATGGCATTACGGCTCGCCTGCGGGCCAATGATGGCGCTGACGTTCTGCTGGTTGATAAGTCGCAGTGCAGCACTGATGGTTTGCTCGGCATTATCCTGATTGTCCTCAATCAGCAGCGCCACATGATAACGCTCATCATCAATAATCAAGCCCCCCCGATCATTGACCTCCTGCACCGCCAACTTGGCCGCTTCTACCGTTGCCAGCCCGACTTCCGGGATCTGCCCGCTGATCGGCGCAATCAAACCGATACGCAACTCTTTTTCCTGTAACGGCTGGCTGTCACAGCCAGATAATACAACCGCGAATACCATCAGAATGCTGGAAAATAACTTCATAGACCTATCCTTATTCGTTGACCGCTGCTTCCTTACGCCCCTTCAGCATATAAGTGTGCATTTCTCCCTTGCCCTTAATCACCACCATTCCCCGATCATCAAATTCATAGTCATCTTTCAAATGCTTGTAGGTTACCTCGGTGATCTGAATACCGCCCTTCAATCCCTGCGACTCCATCCGCGAAGCGGTATTAACCGCATCACCCCAAATATCATAGATAAACTTTTTGGTACCAATCACCCCGGCAACAACGGGTCCGCTGTTGATCCCGATGCGAATGCTGAGTGTCTTACCATGGCGCTGGTTAAAGCATGCGATGACGTCGAGCATATCCAGTGCCGTCTCGGCAACCACTTCAGCATGATCATCACGCGGGATAGGAATTCCCGCCCCAACCATGTAGGCATCACCAATGGTCTTGATTTTTTCCAACCCCCGGCGCTCACTCAAGCTGTCAAACTCGCAGAATATTTCATTCAACAAGCCCACCACTTCTGCCGCAGGCAACCCGGCGGACATCGGCGTGAAGTTGACAATATCGGCAAACAAGATTGTGACCTCGGAGAAGCTATCGGCAATTGTGTCTTCACCATGCTTCAGGCGCTCAGCAATGGGAGCCGGCAAGATGTTAAGCAGCAAATGCTCAGATCTCTCGCGCTCTTCGGCCAGGTCGTCGAGCGTTTTCTTCAGCCTGGCAATCATCTGGTTGAAGTTCTGCGCCAGCAGCCCGGTCTCGTCCTGAGTCAGCACCGGGGCAGTCTGAGTCAGATCGCCAGCACTGATTTTCAGTGTCGTCTCAGTAACAGCCGAGATCGGCCGGGTGATCCTAACGGCAATCAGATAGATACCGATGCTCAACAAGCCGACAGCCAGCAAACCGACAGCCAGTACCATGACGCCAAACCGATTGGCGGGTGCCAGTGCCGCTGAAGCCCTGACTTCTGATATCAGGGCCAGCCCCAGCTCAGGCAGCCACCGATAGCTGCCAATCACTGGCTCGCCAGCATAGTTATCATATAGCCCGGCACCATTATGGCCCTGCAGGGCCGTTTCAATACCCTGACTATGAACTCCTCGCGGATAGGAGGCATGACCGAACCGCTCGGGAGAGATAAAACGATTATGGGCATCGACAAGGTATGCCTCACCGCTTTCCCCCAGCCCTGTTTGCCGACTGACAATCTCAACCAATACCGACAAGCGGACATGGGCGGCCAGCACGCCAAGCAATTCGCCAGTCGGGCTCAGCAGGGGAGTGGATACGGTTAAGGTCGGTGCAGCCGTATCCGGGTTGGGGTACACCTTCTGCAAGAACGTTTCCTTCTGTCCCTGAACAAAGTATTGATGGTTTAGCCGATATTCACCTTCATCATCAGGCTGAGTCGAGAAGAAGACTCGACCACCGACTCTGGTCATCATAAACACCTCTGTCAGATCAGAGGCCGTTGCCGAGCCGTAATCAAGAAAGGTCGAAAGAAACAACACCTCTGCCAGCTGAAAATGGGCTGTCTTGTATGCCGCCGTCCCTGTTTCTTCGGCCAGCAGGGCATCGGCCGCCGCCCGAAGCTCATCAAGCTCTGCAATGTTCCTAACAACCGTTATCTGCTCGGCGATATAGCGGTTAATTTCGAACTCTTTGTGATCAGCCGTCAAATCAAACTGATCAATCGCGATCTCTTTTTGAGTTTCGGCCGCAAGCAAGTAGGTCACCGATGCCAGCGCCACCACGACCAACACGGATACCAACAAAAAATAGGCAGTCATTCGGGCCTTAAGACTCTGTTGCAAAAGCCCCATTCAATTCCTCCCGAATCCGTTAGCGAAAAATAAGCAAAAAAAGTACCAGTCAAAGTGAGTATAGACGCCCAGACAACCTCGCTTGACTTATTACGTGTACCTTCTTCCCCGGCAACCACCAGCACTTAGGCTAACCTGAATAGATAGGCATCAGCGCACGACATGCCGCGCCTCCGCGAATAAGAAAGCAAAGGCCTGACCTTGAAGAACTTAAAACAAAGCAATACCCAAGCGCGCTTTAGTCCGTTAAGCAGGCGGCAGATTATCCATACTGCCAGTGTGCTTGGCGCGGCTGGCACTCTTTCCGTGTACGCGCCAAATGTCCTTGGTACCCAGGATGCTGCCGATATTCCTCAAAACTCCGACCTTCCCTTGAAACTCGGCGTTTGCGGACCATTTAGCGGCCCGGCCAAACAGACCGGTGATGCGATCAGGCAGGGAGTCTTGATGGCACTTGAAGATGCCCGGGCAGCTGGTGAGGCCCCGGTGACCATCAATGGCATACGGCATGATATTGAGATTGTATGGGTAGATAGCCAGTCAAACCCGGAAGTCGCAGTAAAAGCTACGACCGAGGCTATCCAGCAGCAAGGGGTCAAGCTGATGGTTGGGGGCTGGCATTCATCCGTCGCCTTGGCACTGATGGATGTAACGGCCGATCTCAATACGATTCACCTTGGCCACCTGGGGGCATCACAGTATATCGCTGCCAAAATAAACGATGATCCCCAGCGTTACCGGGGCTGGTTCAAGGGATGGCCTTCACCGCCGAAACTCGCCGGCCTTTATGGTGCTCCTCTCAAGTATCTGTTGGAACATGAGCTTTGGCAGCCTGCCAACAGGCGTGCTGCAATCTTGGTCGAGGATAGTGCCTTCGGGCGAGGCTGGGGCGAGGCACTGATGCTCAGCCTCAAAGAAGCCGGCTTTGACCCTTTGCCCTTCGATACCGCGGCACTGGACGAAACCGAATTCCGTCAGTTGATCAACAAATACAAATCCGAGCAGGTCTCGCTGGTCGCCATGACATCAACCGGTGACGTTGCCGTCAGCAGCTTCGTCAAACAGTTCAAAGAACTCGAAGTAAAAGCCTTATTACTCGGCCATGGCCTGCGCTGGTTGGGTAACTGGCATGAAATGACGGGCGATGCCGCAAACTACGTGGTCACGATGGACTCGGCCATGCCTATCGCACTGTGGCAGCGATGGTGGGTCAGGCGGTTTAAGACTAAATACGGCAAGGAGCCCACGATTCCGGCGGCGGGTTTTCACTACGACTATACCCGAATGGCAATCAAGGCCCTCAATACCGCCAATTCATTGGACTTCGATACGCTGACAGCCATCATCCGCCAAATCCCCTATAAAGGGGT
>NZ_JAKRFQ010000379.1 GCF_022347985.1 Photobacterium sp. OFAV2-7 | reverse complement strand
AGCTGACTTTTTCTGCTGATAAATACAAGGCTGTATCATGCTTTGTTGATCAGTCTCAGCCGTTAATTGCAGCCAAAGGGATCGGCAATGATCTATCATTCCTGGCTCCTGAGACCGGCCTTTATACTGTCACGTTGACGGTGACTGCAGGTGAGCCTTCTTTGCTGATTGCATTGGGCGGCGAAAATCGAGATGCTGAGCCGAGTCGTGATTTGGTCCAGGCCGATTTTTCTATCGTGGCAGAATCGGGTTCATTACAGCCTAAGCCCGAGCCAGTCTTGGCACCCGACGCATTGTTCGAACAACTGGCTATTACCGCTGATAGCAGTGTTCCGTTTGTCTTTGGTGATAATGTTGATGGTTACTTTGAAGGTGTTACCCATGGGTTTGTGGCAGCCGGGAAGTACCGTCATAAACAAGGGTGGTATCTGGGGACGTTTGCATCTTTTGTCGACGGCAAGATTAATGACAAAAACGCAGCACCCGAAGCGGAGATTTTCCCTTATGGCGTGACTCATCATTACAATAATGAGGTTTCGGACACCTTTATGCTGTTGACTCAGCAGCGTGGAGCGGTAATCAATGTCTCCTCAGAGCATGCGGCAACGCTGTCGATTGCTCCGCAATTGAATCTTGCTATAAATGCTTCGACGGTTACCCGTTTTGATAATGGCGTTGTATACGCACTTGACCCGGCCCTTCGACAGGAAAACACCCCGTCATTTATCGCTTTAAGTGCCAACCGGCCTTTCCGGTTCAAGGAGTCAGCGTTTGCCGATCTTCCGGCTTTGAACGATGTTGTGCACCTAAGCGGCAGTCATGTTAAGCCTGTGATTGAAACACTTGAGGAAGAGACCTGCCTGACGCTTTTTCTGGCATTTGCCGAAACGGAAGAAGAGGCGGTTGCTCAGGCTAATGAACTACTGGCAGAAGACGGCTTCACCCGTCATCAGCAGCAAGTTTATGACATGCTGACCCAATCTTATTTGTGGACATCGGATCTTGAGTACAACCGAGCACTGATGTGGGCAAAGGCATCTGGTAAGGTGTTTGTTTCCAATGAGTTTGGCAAAGGGATCTGGGCCGGCTTACCTTGGTTCAAAGACTGTTGGGGACGCGATTCCTTTATTGCGTTGCCGGGTATTACCCTGGTTAACGGGGATTTTGATGATGCAAAAACTATCATCGATAACTTTGCCTCAATGCAATTGACGGACGAACAGAGTATCAACTATGGCCGGATCCCGAACCGGGTAACCAGCCTGACCAATATGATCTACAACACCACAGATGGTACGCCTTGGATGGTGAGAGAGGTGTGGGATTATCTGAGGTACAGTGGTGATCTTGAGTATGCCAAGTCGATTTATCCGGTGGTCCAAACCTATATCGACGGTATCGAGAAAAACTACCTTGATGAGCACGGCTTGATGACCCATAGGGATCCTGACACCTGGATGGATGCCAAGCTGGAGGGTAAATTGCCGTGGTCTGCGCGGGGTAATCGTGCCAACGATATCCAGGCATTGTGGTATACCAGCCTGAAAGTGGCTGTTGAGTTGGCAAGGCTGAATGATGATTCGGCATCGGCACTACATTATCGCACTCTTGCCGACAAGGTGCAGTCTAGCTTCCAGGCAATGTTCTGGGATGAGAGCAAAGAGCAGCTGGCGGATCGCCTACGTGAAGATGACAGCCGCGATTTGCAGGTACGCCCTAACCAGCTAATGACCCTGACCGTACCGTTTGATGGTGGCCTGGTTGATAAAACAACCGGGGCGAAAGTGGTGAAGAATGCGGTAAGTGAACTGCTGTTCCCGTGGGGGATCACGTCACTCTCGCAATATGATCCGGATTTTCACCCTTATCACGCTAACCGTGAGGAATACCACAAGGATGCGGCCTATCATAACGGCACGATTTGGGGCTGGAATGCGGGCTTTACTGTCTCAAGCCTGGTGGCTTACGGCTATGCGGATTTCGCTTACCAACTGACCAAAGATTTGTCGTGTCAGATCTTGTCTATCGGCAACCGTGGGGCGATGAGCGAGAACCTGGATGCCTTTCTGGATGGTGAAGGCAAAGTGACGACAACAGGTACCTATGCACAGGCATGGTCTGTTTCGGAGTTTACCCGTAATGGCTATCAGGATTATATGGGCTTTGCTCCGAATTTAATGGCTGATAGGGTGACACTGTCACCTTGTCTGCCGTCGGCGTGGCACTCAGCTCATGCGTTATTGCGCTTTGGTACTGATAACACGCTGAATGTCGCGATTGATCGTACCAAAAGGGGCGTAGAGAGCTACAAGTTGAGCTACGCACATGCATCAGGTGAATTACTTGAGCTGATCTTAACGGCTGAGAATAAGGCTAAGTACCTGCTTGAACTAGAGCTGGGGGAGGAGCCAGTTACTGTTCGTTTTGATCCATTAGCCATTGAAGCCGAAGTAAACGGCAAACATATCGCACTGGTTTGTGTTCAGCCTAGCTACCAGGATCAAATGGGCCAGCTGCAGTTCGCAACGCCAGATCTCACGCTCGAGTTTCCAGTGCTAAAAGGTCAGCATGTACTACAGAAATACGTCGAGGAGAGCGGTCTTGCCAAGGCAGGAGACTAGTCACCTGTCCCGGAACCATCAAGCATAGTTCTAGTTGATGTATAAGGCTAAATGACAAGACGCTGCTCAAAGAGCAGCGTCTTTTTTTGAATTAATCATACCGGTAAGGGTATCTAGCCTAGCTATGGGTAACTGGTACGCATAAGGTACATGGCATCGCTTGGAAAACCGGATATGTCATTGTTTACTCATCGATAAACACTTTTCCTTCTATTGAATAGGGCTCGTTATCGTCGTAGAGTTGTGAGTTTCCCTTGAGCTTTTTAATTTTAGCTTCAAGCGCTTTTGCCTCCTGGTAATTGCCTTCCTGGTAAGCCATGTAGATTAGCTGCTCGATATCTTCAATTCTGTCGTGGCTGCTCATGTAATGATCCTCCATCAAAGATACATCCAGATATCCTTACTGCGTGCTTCTATGGGCCGGGTGTTAATTGTACCGGACTTCTATTGATGTGCGGGTGCTTTGCGGTATCAACATCCCTGACTGTTTAAGTTTAGGTGTGAAGCGGGTTCCCCTCCACCAAACTACAGCTGAAAAGCCTCTGGTCTAGCGAGCGTAAAGTTGTTTTACCATATCAGGGAAACGCCTTGCCCAGGCACTTTCACTGTGCACGGCATCTTTTTCAACAGAAAGGCTACAGCTTAGCATGTTGCTTTTG
This sequence comes from Photobacterium sp. OFAV2-7, assembly GCF_022347985.1. Classification (GTDB taxonomy): domain Bacteria; phylum Pseudomonadota; class Gammaproteobacteria; order Enterobacterales; family Vibrionaceae; genus Photobacterium. Next base: position 1,377 of record NZ_JAKRFQ010000379.1, on the reverse strand, counting down.
TCTCCCAGCAGTTGGTGGATACGCTTGGCACCGTTAAGGTAGACAGAGGGAAATACGGCAATAGAGTGGTCGCTGGTTTCTTCGGTGCCGATATCCATGTAGATGTTCAGCGGGAACAAGATATCGGTTTGCTGGATAAAGTTTGTCATTGGCTTATCGGCAAACCAGAACGCTGGTGAAAATACACCGGCATTGGCAAAACTGTGTTGGTAGCGCAGGGCAATATATAAGCTGATCAGCCCGCCCATAGAGCTGCCGGCAACCGTCGTATGCTCCCTCTCTTTTCGGGTACGGTAATGCTGGTCGATATAGGGTTTGAGGGTGTCAGCGATAAACGAGCTATAGGCTTCTCCTTCGCCGCCGAGTGTGAGTTTGATGTCATTCCATCCATTGAGCTCAGAATCCAGCTCACAGGGCCATGGAGAGTATTCATTCATTCGTCCGAGGCCGTCATGAAGCGGGCTGTTATCAACGGCGACAATGATGACGCCATTCGTTTCATTGTTTGCCTGCATATGATCGAGTTGCTCGCCAACCTGCCAGCTCATACCTGAAATACAAAGTTCCGGCTCGAAGATATTCTGGCCGTCATGCATGTAGATAACCGGGTAATGCTTACCGCTGGTCGCGTAATCTTCAGGCAGGTAAATGCGTACAAGTCGGCGGCGGTTGAGCTGCGGCATGTCAAACTCTTCTAGCAAGATCAGGCGATCAGGATCATAACTTTTTATTCGGGCATCGAAAGGGCTGGTGAGTAACGTCATCGCGGGCTCCAACAATTGCTTAGTCTGGGAAATTGGTAGATACAAAAAAAGCGCTGTTAGAATTTAACAGCGCTTTTGTCTAGGGGGAAAGAGTTTGCTTATACACCAGGCTCTTTGTATAGGCGGCGACAAGCTTTACCGTCACTGTGGAACAGGTGGCAGCGGTGGGCAGGGATACCAACCTTAAACTTATCACCCGCTTCGAGATCGAGAGTATCCGGACGGCGATAGATAAAGTCAGCATCCATGTGCTCAAGATGCAAGTAAGCCTGAGTCTCGTAGCCAAGTTTTTCGATGACCTGTATCTTACCTTCGACACAGATATCACCTTCTTCGCAAGGTACCAGGTGCTCTGGGCGAATACCTAGTGACATACGATCACCCTTGTTAACAGTGCTGCCGTCAACCGGGATCCAGAACGTGTTACCGTCGCCCAACTGGACCATTACACGCTCATCTTCGACCTGCTCAACGTTCACACTCATGAAGTTCATTTTCGGTGAGCCGATAAACCCTGCAACAAAACGGTTCTGCGGGTAGTGGTAGAGTTCAAGCGGTTTACCAACCTGAGAAACATAACCACCATCAAGAACAACAATTTTCTCAGCCATGG
>NZ_JAKRFQ010000378.1 GCF_022347985.1 Photobacterium sp. OFAV2-7 | reverse complement strand
GTTTATACTCAGCTAAAAGAAAAAGGCTTTATTACTAGCCGCACTATCTCCCAGCTATTCGATCCTGAAAAGGAAATGTTCCTGCCAGATCGCTTTGTAAAAGGTACCTGCCCGAAATGTAAGGCAGAAGACCAGTACGGCGATAACTGCGACAGCTGCGGCGAAACATACAGCCCGACGGATCTAATCGAACCGAAGTCTGCTGTTTCCGGTGCCACTCCGGTAATGAAAGACTCCGAGCACTTCTTCTTTGACCTGCCACAGTTCGAAGGCATGTTGAAAGAGTGGACCAAATCTGGTGCGCTTCAAGACGAAACAGCCAACAAGATGCAGGAGTGGTTCGAATCTGGTCTGCAACAATGGGATATCTCGCGTGATGCGCCATATTTCGGTTTCGAGATCCCGGGTGAAACAGGCAAGTACTTCTATGTATGGCTGGATGCACCAATCGGCTACATGGGCTCATTCAAGAACCTGTGTGACAAGCGTGACGACCTGAACTTTGACGAGTTCTGGAACAAGGACAGCTCCACCGAACTTTACCATTTCATCGGTAAAGACATTGTCTACTTCCACAGCCTGTTCTGGCCTGCGATGCTGGACGGTGCCGGCCTGCGTAAGCCAAACAATGTCTTCGTTCACGGCTACGTTACTGTAAACGGCGCGAAGATGTCGAAGTCTAAGGGTACCTTTATTAAAGCAGGTACTTATCTAGAGCACCTGGACCCAGAATGCCTGCGTTACTACTACGCGGCCAAGCTGAACAACCGTATCGACGATCTGGATCTTAACCTCGAAGATTTCACCCAGCGTGTGAACAGCGATGTCGTGAACAAGATTGTCAATCTGGCATCACGTAATGCCGGTTTCATTGCCAAGCGCTTCGAAGGCAAGCTGTCAGACATTTTTGCCGAGCCTGAGCTATATGCCGAGTTTGTTGCCGCCTCTGATCGCATCGCTGAGCTTTACGAGAACCGTGAATACAGCCGTGCAATCCGCGAAATCACAGCCCTGGCAGACAAGGCCAACCAGTACGTTGACGAGAAAGCGCCTTGGGTTGTTGCCAAGCAGGAAGGTAAAGATCAGGAGCTACAGGAAATTTGCTCTGTCGGCATTAACCTGTTCCGCGTTCTGATGACCTACCTGAAGCCTGTTATGCCTCAGCTTGCCGAGCGCACAGAAGGCTTCCTGAACGAAACGCTGACCTGGGAAGGTATTGACCAGCCGCTGACTGCTCACGAAGTGACTAAGTTCAAGGCACTGTTCAACCGTATCGATCCTAAGCACGTTGAAGCTATGGTCGAGTCTTCTAAAGAAGATGCTGCAGCTGAAAAAGCAGCAGCTGAAACGGCAGCCAAGCCTACCGGTCCACTGGCTGAAGAACCAATTGAAGCGGAAATCGAATTTGACGACTTTGCCAAAGTCGATATGCGTATCGCTAAGATTGTTTCTTGCGAAGAAGTACCTAAGGCCAACAAACTGCTTAAGTTCCAACTGGATATCGGTGGAGAAATGCGTCAGGTATTCTCTGGTATTAAGTCTGCCTACACTCCAGAGGAGCTGATTGGCAAGCACACTGTTATGGTGGCTAACCTTAAGCCTCGCAAGATGAAGTTCGGCATGTCTGAAGGCATGATCCTGGCAGCGGGCCCTGGCGGCAAAGATCTGTGGATCCTTGAGCCGCATGAAGGTGCTCAGCCTGGTATGCGTGTGATGTAATTTTTATTCACCATAAACGCAAAAAAAAGGAGCTTCGGCTCCTTTTTTTATTGCAGCAGACATTCAACAGCCATCCTTCCCTAATCCCTTCCAACTTACTGATAATCTGAAGATATTCTAATTTTGTTAACCTTATCATTACCTATCATAGTGCAGATAGCTGCATAGAATATTTTCTCGGCAAAAACAGATGTTAACGACTACTTTTATCATGACGATAAATTTCGCTTTTATTCGGTATAAACGCCACTGAGACTCGCTATAACCGATGAAGCAGCACAAAAACTGTATATTAATCAAGCAAAAGGTTAATATTTGGTTAATTTTATTGTTTTCAGAATACCATTCTGGCTCAGAAAGTGTGATCTGAAACATACCTTTGAATTTTGCACAGCATTTTACTTCGCCTTAACACCTAAACTGCTGTTAACCTGCTCCGCGCTCTGGTGAATGATTTACAGAGTGAATAATTATAAGGAGTGTTCATTTCATGCCAACACAAAAAAAGAAAATGTCCCTGACTGGTCGAGTGATCCTCGGCATGGTGCTGGGCATCTTGACAGGATTCGCTATTCGCTCCCTTTTTGCTGAGACTTCATTTGTACACGAATATCTAGTGAATGGCCTGTTTGACGTTGGTGGTGCGATCTTCATTGCTAGCTTGAAAATGCTGGTTGTGCCTTTGGTATTTGTATCCCTGGTTTGTGGTACCAGTACACTGAACGATATCAGTACGCTTGGTCGCCTTGGGGGCAAAACCCTGTTGTTCTACCTGACAACAACCGCTATTGCTATTACGCTCGCGCTGACCATGGGTAACCTGTTCCAGCCGGGTGCAGGTGCCGACCTATCGGCTGCGACAACATTTGCAGCCAAAGAAGCACCATCATTGGGTGATGTCATCATCGGAATGTTCCCGACGAACCCAATCAACTCAATGGCTCAGGGCAATACACTGCAAATTATCGTGTTTGCTATCCTATTTGGTATTGCCATCAGTGCTGCTGGCAAACCTGGTGAGCGCATTGCTGCTATCTTTGCCGACCTTAACGAAGTCATCATGAAGCTGGTCGCACTGCTAATGCACATTGCTCCTTTCGGTGTCTTCTTCCTGATGGCGAAACTGTTCACAGGAATTGGCCTTGATGCCATCTACAACCTGTTTGGCTACTTCGTGGTACTAACTTGTACCCTGTTGATTCACGGCTTGGTTGTATACAGCACAATGCTGAAGGTGTTCACAGGTTTGAGCCCGAAGACATTCTTGAAAAAGATGGAAGATGCAATCATGTTTGCCTTCTCCACGGCTTCGTCAAATGCAACCATTCCTGTAACGATGGAGACAGCGACCAAGCGTCTTGGTGCTTCTAACCGTATCGCTTCGTTTACCGTACCACTAGGCGCAACCATCAACATGGATGGTACTGCAATCATGCAGGGTGTTGCGACAGCGTTTATTGCTCAGGCATTCAATATCGATCTGACGATGGGTGACTATATGGCAGTCATCGTTACGGCAACGCTTGCTTCAATCGGTACTGCTGGTGTTCCGGGTGTTGGCCTGATCATGCTGGCAATGGTACTGAGCCAGGTAGGCCTGCCAGTTGAAGGTATCGCTATCATCATGGGTGTCGACCGACTACTTGATATGATCCGTACCGCTGTCAACATCACTGGCGACAGCGCGGTAACTTGTATTGTGGCCAAGTCTGAAGGTGAGCTGGATATTAATCGATTCAACGACCCGGCAGCCGGCGAAAAAGATGAAGAAGTCCACCTTCACCCGCAAGCCAAAACAGCCAGCTTCGACTAACAATCCACGCTGTCTATAGCTGCAAAATAGCAAATCCCATTCAAAGCCCCGCAAGGGGCTTTTTTGCACCATTAGGAAACATACTCGCCCCATCACTGCCCAACGCTTTTAACTTGAAGAGCAAGAAAACTGTAACTAACTGATAATTAAAATTAAATAATCAAAGCAAACAACTTATTCAACGGCACACTTATTGCGTTATTCCCTCTATGAAGCACCATTGATGCTGGAGGGAAAATGCTTATCATGTCATTAGTTATTGGAGTTGTGCTTAGTCTCGGCTATTACACCTACCATGTAAGGCAGAGCAATTCACTGCTGCAAAACCGCTTTAATCAGGTGATCGGCCTACGCCAGCTTATTCACCTGCTACGCTTTCATCGTCGACAGACTCACCAGTTGCTGAGTAGCAGCGGGAGCTTCCTTGGAAAGGAGCAACCTTTAAACGAATCACTGGCAATCCAGAGCCTGCTTCGGACTCTGATCAGCCAGGCTGAGCACTCGCAAAAGCCCATGTACCGGATATTAATGAAGCGCATTACATCATTACTGGACGAGTGGCCAAGGTACTCTTTACAGCGAAATCAGGCTGTTCACGGCAAGGCCATCCGTCATGTCCTGTACCTGATTGATGACACCATCACCCAGAGCCTGCTGGCTGCTGACAAAGAATATGTATTCAAGCAATACCAGTCGGCATGGCCTGTCACCCTGAACGCTATCGATAGTCTGAGCCGTTTTCGCCACACTATTCACAGTTATCACCCAAACAGTACGGCGATAAAACGCGAACTATGCTTGCATACCCAGATCCTGCGCCGGCGTCTCGGCCAGATGACAGTTAGAAGCAGCAACCCTGCTCCGCCACTTATTATTGAGGCACTGTTTGATCAGTTCGACAAGATTGACCTGGACAACCCGGACCCGGGTCTGGTCAAAGAGCAGCTTTATCATTTTTCTCTGCAGGTATCAGAGACTATCTTCAACCTGTTCGATCTGGTACTCGGTGATATCGGCAAAGAAGTATCGATCAGGCTTCCCGAGCTCCCTGTCGATGCCAGCAATGTAGTAAAGCTACCTCAGCCTGTTCAGGGCGTTGACAGTTCAAAACAAAAAAACCCAGCCTAGGCTGGG
>NZ_JAKRFQ010000377.1 GCF_022347985.1 Photobacterium sp. OFAV2-7 | reverse complement strand
AGTCACTAAAAGGGCGCGAAGCTGAATTGCGTGACTATGTCGCCAAGTTGATGACGATGCGTGCTAACCATCCTGCGCTATCCAGCGGTAAGCGTACCAATGTGATGGCAACTGATGCTGTGTATGTTGACCATAAGCAGGCAGAAAATGAAGCCTTGCTTTACATGGTGAGTACCTCATCCCGAGCAGATATTATCCCTCTGGACGGTGCGGATGTCGGTTCTGATGGCGTCTTGGTTGACTTGATGTCTGGCGATCGCTTCAAGATGCAAGATGGCAAGTATTATATTCCTTTAACTGCGTTTGAAGCTCGTTTCCTATCTATCGAGACACCGTCTGCTGCCGGTGTGAAGGTGAAGGCTGCAGCGGCCGTGTCACTGGCGGGTGAAGGCTTTATGGCGCAGTGTGACAATCCAACCGTGGAAGAGGCTGGGCCGATTGGCGAAACGCTATACGTTGTCGGTGATTTCTCTGACTCGGGATGGAAGCACAAGCCGAAGCGTGCCTTCCAGTACAAGGGCAGCAATGTCTATCAGGTGGTTAAGGAAGAGAAGGCTGGCGCGTATCGTATGCAGTATGCAAGCCGAGATTGGACGCCGCAGTTTACTGCTGACGGTCTTAGCCTGAAAGCTGGCGAGAAAGGCGTGCTGACTCGTGGTGGCTATGGCAAGGACACGGCTGTTACGATCCCTGAAGCCGGTCGTTATGTCTGGAGTCTGGAGTTCAGTTCAGATGGTCAGCCTCAGCAAATTATGGTCTCTAAGTGTCCATAATAATAAGCAACTGACAGTAACTAAGGGAGCCCGATGGCTCCCTTTTTTGATAGTATTATTAGTACATTAGCTTGGAAAAATTACAGATAAATTGAGACTATCATGGCAGCAGAACATGAATACTGTATGGTGATGACCACGTTTTCAGATGAGGTTATCGGAAAGAAAATCATTCACTCGCTCATCGAAAAGCGTTTGGCCGCTTGTGTTCAGGTGCAGGCGATTGAAAGTTATTACCACTGGAAGGGCGAGGTTAATCAAGATCAGGAAAAGCTGGTGATGATCAAGACAACGGCTGCACTTTACTCAGAGGTAGAGGCGGAGATACTGGCTAACCATGATTATGAGACCCCTGAAATTATCCAGCTGCCCATCACGGCTGGGCTGGCAGATTACCTGAGCTGGATCCGTTCGGAGTGCAAGGGCTAGCCTTGCACTTCGATTTGGCTGAAATTATATCTGGGGTTACATATTCGGATAATTCGGCCCGCCGCCACCTTCGGGAGTGACCCAGGTAATATTCTGTGACGGATCTTTAATGTCGCAAGTTTTGCAATGCACACAGTTGGCGGCATTGATCTGAAACTTGGGTTTACCTTCACTCGTCACAATCTCATATACGCCCGCAGGGCAATAGCGCTGACTGGGCTCATCGTAGAGGGATAGGTGAGTTGTTGTGGGAAGGGATGGGTCCTTGAGTTTTAGATGACAAGGTTGGTTCTCTTCGTGTTGTGTTGCCGACAGGTAGACCGAAGACGGCTTATCAAAACTGAGGATACCATCCGGTTTGGGGTAATTAATGGGTGTGCATTGTTCTTTCGGACGAAGACATTCGTGATCGGCTCTCTCATCAGCAACTGTCCATGAAAATCGGTGTTTAAGCCAGTTATGCTCGACCGTTGCCAGCGCACCACCGATAAGATTGCCAAACTTATGGATTTGCGCGCCAAAGTTGCGTGATTCATACAACTCTTGATACAGCCAGGATTCACCGAACAAGCGCTCATAGCCCGGTATTGTTTGATGCAGCCCCTGGCTAATTTCAGCAAAAACGGCTTCGGCAGCCAGCATTCCGGATTTCATGGCAGTATGGCTGCCTTTGATTTTGGCAAAGTTGAGTGTACCGGCATCGCATCCAACCAATACCCCGCCGGGAAACTGTTGCCGTGGCAGGGAAGGGAGTCCACCTTTGGTGATTGCCCGAGCGCCATAGGCGATTCGGTTTCCGCCTTTTAGATAACGGCTGAACAACGGGTGATGCTTCATTCGCTGAAATTCATCAAACGGGCTGAGGTACGGGTTGTGATAATTCAGATCGACTATCAACCCAATAGCGACTTGATTATCTTCGAGGTGATAGAGAAAACTGCCGCCGGTGGTATCAGACTGGCTTAGTGGCCAACCGACACCGTGGATAACCAGCCCCGGCTGATGAAGTTCCGGTGGGACTTCCCACAGCTCTTTTATGCCCAGCGCATAATGCTGAGGCTGTTTGTCGTAATCCAATTGAAAATTGCTGATCAACTGCTTGCCCAAATGGCCTCGGGCTCCTTCGGCAAAAATGGTATATCTGGCCTTTAGCTCAATCCCGGGTTCAAAGGTCGATTTTTTCTCTCCGTTTTTATCCAGCCCCATATCGGATGTGACGATACCGGCAACGGCACCTTGTTGGTCGTAAAGAATGTCAGCGGCTGCAAATCCGGGGAATATTTCGACACCGGCTTTTTCGGCTTGTTGTGCCAGCCAGCGACAGAAGTTGGCCAGACTAATGACAAAGTTGCCGTCATTCAGCATGGGCTTAGGCGTAAAGTTCTCAGGAACATTCAGATAATTGCTTTGATTGGTTAACAGGCAGAAGTGATCTTCGGATACGGCCGTATGAAGTGGAGCATTGAGTCGCTCCCAGTCAGGAAAAAGTTCATCAAGGGCTTTGTGTTCGAAGATGGCACCAGACAAAATATGCGCCCCGACTTCGGCTCCTTTTTCGACCACACAGACAGACAATGATTGATTCTGTTCCTCTGCCAGTTGCATGATCCGACAGGCCGCTGATAAACCTGCAGGGCCAGCACCAACGATGACAACATCGAACTCCATGCACTCTCTTTCCATGCGTACCTTCCTGAAACTGCCAGCTTACAGGTAAATATAGTCCAGTTGACGTAAACGTAAATTCAACTAGGCTCAAAGTGTACTTGGCCAAGCTCATAATTTTTTCTGACTATTTGAAAAGGAAAGCATTGTGAAGGTACTGGTAGCAATAAAGCGAGTGATTGATCCTTACGTAAAAGTGAGGGTGAAAAATGATGGTTCCGGCGTTGAAACCAATAACGTCAAGATGGCTATGAACCCTTTTTGCGAAATCGCAGTGGAAGAGGCAGTCAGACTCAAAGAGGCCGGAACAGTTGAAGAAGTTGTTGTGGTTTCAGTCGGTGAGACAAGCTGTCAGGAGCAACTCAGAACAGCATTGGCATTGGGAGCCGATCGCGCAATTCACATAGAAGCAGAAACCGGACTCGAACCATTGACGGTAGCCAAAGTACTCCAGTCAGTGATGGAGAAAGAACAACCGGGGCTTGTTTTGATGGGCAAGCAATCTATCGATTCGGATAATAATCAGGTTGCCCAGATGCTATCTGCACTGACCGGCCGTCCACAAGGTACCTTTGCCTCTAACGTTACCATTGATGGTGACACTGTCACCGTAACCCGTGAGGTTGATGGCGGCCTGGAGTCACTTCAGTTGATGCTTCCAGCCATTATCAGTACCGATTTGCGGCTAAATGAACCCCGATACGCATCGTTACCAAATATCATGAAGGCCAAAAAGAAACCCATGGAGCAACTAACGCTCGCCGATTTTAGCGTCGATGCTTCTCGGCGCCAGGAAGTGCTGAATGTAGCGCCGCCGCCGGAAAGGCAAGGCGGTGTTCGGGTTGCTTCGGTATCGGAGCTGGTGGATAAGCTGAAAAACGAAGCGAAGGTGATCTAATGGCTACGTTAATCATTGCAGAACACAACAACTTATCTCTCTCGCCAGATACTCTGAAAACGATTAATGCAGCGATGGCGTTATCATCTTCGGTATCGGTGCTGGTTGCCGGTGATAACTGCCGCAGTGTGGCTGATGAGGTAAGCAAGGTAGCTGGTGTCGAGCAAGTTTTACTGGCGAATAATACAGTCTATGAGCATCAGCTTGCCGAAAATCTGTCCGCTTTGGTTGTTGAAGTTGCTGGTCAGCAATATAGCCATATTCTTGCGCCGGCTACAACGTTTGGTAAGAATCTGATGCCGCGTGTAGCCGCCTTGCTTGATGTCGGGCAGCTATCTGATGTTATTCAGATCAAAAGCGAAGATACAGTGATCCGCCCGGTATATGCCGGTAATGCTCTGGCCGAAGTAAGATCCAATGATCCTATCAAGGTGATCACTATTCGCAGTGCCGCATTTGATCTTGCAGAAATTCAACCGGAACAATCCGCTCCGGTGTCCGAACTCGATATTGTCATCGCCAATGACATGGCGCAGTTTGTTAGCAGGCAAGCGGTAGAAAGTGAGCGTCCTGAATTGGCTGCTGCACGAGTGGTGGTATCCGGTGGACGGGGGCTCGGAAATAGCGATAGTTTTGCCCTGGTTGAAAAGCTGGCAGATAAATTAGGCGGGGCAATCGGTGCTTCGCGTGCAGCGGTTGATGCCGGTTTTGTCTCCAATGATCTGCAAGTTGGCCAGACGGGGAAAATTGTCGCCCCTGAGCTATACATAGCCGTGGGCATTTCCGGAGCTATACAACACCTTGCCGGAATGAAAGACTCGAAGGTGATAGTAGCAATCAACAACGATCCCGACGCCCCGATTTTTCAAATCGCCGATTATGGTCTGGTCGGCGATCTGTTCGAGTTGCTTCCGG
>NZ_JAKRFQ010000376.1 GCF_022347985.1 Photobacterium sp. OFAV2-7 | reverse complement strand
CTAAACGATGCTGTTGCAGAACACTTAGGACTAGAGTCAAAATTCAATCTAAATACGGTCCATGAGGCCATTGAACAAGCGAGTTGGATTAAGAAAAAACACAAAGAAACAAATGTTTCATGTTTTAGCCTCTCTTTAGAGTGTCCTCATCAAGCTCTGGATTTTTCCCTAGAACAAACTGTATCCGAGCTAAACTCCATCCTCCGCTCTTTACTACAAGTCAACGACAAGCTCTGTGTAAACCTCAATTGGAAGCCGATTACATTTGACGATAAAAAACTCATACCAAAAATTGAAGAAGGTGGCATCGAACGCTACTCTCGTCCCCATGTACGCTTTGGCCTTAACGAACGTAAAACCATGCGCCTACTGATGGGGCAAAAACTGTATGGTAACCCCACACTAGCCTTAAGAGAGCTTTACCAAAATGCTTTAGACGCCTGCCGTTATCGCCTAACAAGGAATAAATATCAAGAGCTTAACGATTCACAGTATGCCTTCAAAGGAGCGATTCAATTTAAAGCTGGCTATGAAAATAGCTCCGACCGCCCCTACATCGAATGTTTTGATAATGGTGTTGGTATGGGCGAGGAACATTTGTCTCGACTTTTCGCTCATGGTGGGCAACGCTTTGCAGAAAGCCATGAATTTCAAGTAGAACGTGCAGCATGGGCATTAAAAGGAATTTCATTCTACCCCAATAGCCGATTTGGCGTCGGCGTACTTAGCTATTTCATGCTAGCAGATCAAATCGAGGTGCAGACTAGCCGCTTAGAGGAAGACGCTCAAACACGAGGTCCATTGCTGGCAGCTTCAATACAAGGCAGCAGCAGTATTTTCCGTCTACGGACAGAACGCCGCACTGGCCACATTGAACATGGCAGTAGAATTCGTCTATATCTCCGCAATGATGATATGGATCCCAACGATGCATTGGACTCTATAAAGAGCTGGCTAGCTATTCCCGAGTTTGACACCACCTTAATCTATACGGATGATAAAGAAATTTTATTTAAGGCCGGGGAATATTACAACCATTCAAATATTGATATAGAACTACTACCTATATCTGATGCAAAACGTCGTAACGGTCAGAACCGACTATTTTGGTCAACACGAAAAGATCAAGGAAAAATTTATCAGTATAGTGATGTTTTAGTAGATGGCATTAGAATTTATGAAGCTAGTGGTAAAAATAGAAGAAATACAATGACTGGTTTTAATGGAGTCATTATAAACCTTACAGATGAGCATTCTTTTGAACTATCTGTAGATAGAAAAAAATTATTAGAACCAAAAAAAGCATGTCAAATAGTAACTAAACACTTAAACCAGAATGGCTGGAAGCAACTACTAGACTGGCCCAATGCTACTTTAGGTAAACTTTGTATCCTATCGTTAGCGCAACCACTAGCCATTAATAATCTTGATGAAGCATTGTATGAAAAAAAATGTGACGTCACAATAAAAACCACAGGTGGACATTCTATATCTTTGGCAGGAATAGGTATTAGCCCTATTGATCAAGTTCTCTTAACGGATGATAGGCAGCTTCTCACTTACTTGCCAACTTCTTTTTCAAATAATACAAGTTTCTTTGACTATATACTTAGAGGGCGCTTATCAATTTTATATAAAGCATCTGTTCCTGTCATAGAAAGACTTATCCCTCTAGCCAATTTCGACCAAGGCAAAAACTGGGCACGTCTGTCAAGCGGATCAATTGTAGTATTAAGTCATGTTTCTAGTTATTTTGATAGGGTTAGTAAATTATCGTTAGATAACCTTCAGAGTATAGTTGATAATTTTAATATGCAACATTCCGAGATAGAAGCTCTAGCTAAGCCATTGATCAAGCTAAATCTCACCAAGTTTACAGAAAAGCAATTAACAGCATTTTGCGAAAAATCACTTAATCCACAATCACTTGAACTAATGTCATGGGATTTGAGAGGTTCAACAAACTGGATATCAAAAATAGGTTTATCGCAGCTAGTTAATGCAGAAAAGAAATGGAATAAATCTACTTCTGAGATAGTAGCTTTAGCCGAGCCTTTAATTGATGTAGGCCTAACTAAGTTTAATAGAAAACAGATTTTAGAATTCTCAAAAATTACTGAGTCATTATCTTTAGAAAGTAAGAATCTATTCGTCTATGAAAATAGTGATTCTTCTAAACTAAACCTAAGTTCGATTCTTGTTTCAAGTTATGAATCTAATAAATCTTTGGCTGATACAATTACTCTAGCCGAACCTTTTATTGATTTAGATTTAACTATATTCAATAAAAAAGATCTAGATAAATTAGCACTAACTGATAATGCCACATTGCATAAAAGCGCTAAACTTCTATTTAGAGACTTAGATAACTCTGCTCCTTGGGTAAATAAAGTCAGTCTAGGGCAAGTCATCGGCGCTGCTTATCAATGGGAGACATCATTAAGCGATATAATTACTATAGCTGAACCTTTAATTGAAATAGATTTAACTCTGTTCAATCAGAAGGATTTAGAAAAATTAACTTCACTAATACCAATGTGGGTCCCTAAACAAACTGAACTTTGGTCTAAGGATTGTGACGGAGAAGCTCCTTGGTTAGAGTGTATCGATATACCTCACCTTCTCAGAGCCATGCTAATTTGGAACGATACACTTCAGCAAGTTTGTAATATTGCTGAACCATTCATAAACTTCACAATAGAAGAAAAAACCTTATTAGAAATGTTTGACCGCTTAGATTATCAAACACAATACAAATTACTAACAGCTTGGAATCAAGAGCTAAACTCTATTTCCCTATTCATGTTAGCGAGAGAGGTTATTTTTGAAGATGTTAATTGGGATGGACTTTTCGCAGGCCTTGACCTGTTAGAATATTGCAATGTTAAGGTTGATGAAGCGCGGGATTTTTTTACTTTTGTAAAAAAGGAAAATTCATAGATTTTTAGAAAGAGCAAATCGACCTATAAAACTATAGTCATTGAGGTTGTAATTCTAGAATTTCAACCTCACAAAATTAAAGCTGCCCGCAACAGCTCGTGCTTACTAACATATGCAATTCAAAAGAGCTTCCCCCCTCATTTAAACCAACCTTCCAAGTCTGACAAATTATCTCACCTGAACACAATATCAATAACTTCGCCATGTACATTAGCAACCTCTAATAAAACCAATTCCGAGTTATAATTTAGCAAAGATTAATATAACAAGGATTCGTTATGGCTGCTCCAACTGGCAATACCTTCAATAATAAGTACAACCCCGAATACGCCAAGCAGTGTTACAAGCTCTGCCTACTAGGCGCTATCGACAAAGACCTAGCTGGTTTCTTTGAGGTGGACAGGGATACCATCAAAAACTGGGCTAAAAAGCACCCCGAGTTCGCAGAGGCTCGTCGTGCGGGGAAGATGCAGGCTGATGCTGAGGTAGCTAGTAAGCTGTTTGAGCGGGCAACAGGTTGTACTGTTAGAAAGCAAAAAGTGCTTAGCAATGGTGACATAGTCGAATACAAGGAAGAGTTACCGCCTGAAACCCGTGCAATGGAATACTGGCTACAGTGCCGTAATCGCGATAAATGGAACCCTAAGCAGAAAGTTGAGCTATCTGGCGATGCAGAGAACCCGCTGGCTTTTCTCATGGCTGAAGTCGCGAAGGAAGCTGAAGGTACAAGTCCGTTGCCGAATGGAAGTTAAGCCAGTTTGGCTAGATGTGTTTGTTATATGAAACCGCTAAAAACAAGTTAAGCATTATAATCAAATACTACTGAATATTAGCTCTTCTGTGCTGTGACAGAAAACTTTAGCTATCCCATTAGCCATCCCAACAAAAACCAAATTAAAACAAATGTAGTTTAAACAATAGATTAAAGCACAAAATCAAATCCCTCCAGCCCAAACGTTTGGAAACGGGACATCTTCGGATGTCCCGTTTTTGTTTCTGCCATTTATATGAATGGCACTAAAAGCCCGCTAGGCTTTAAACCTAGCGGGCTTTCTTACATTTCCATGGCTGATAACCTTATTACCAGCCACTTAGTTAGTCACACTTCTCAGCGTTAACCACAATTAGATATGAAAACGCTCCGTGTAGTTGCTCAGCTGCTGGCCAACTTCAGATAGATGATCGGCCAGTTGCTGGTTGTTGGTGGCGTTGTCGCGGGTTTTGTGGGAGGTGTCTGCAACATGAACGATGCGCTGGTTCATGTCATCGGCGACATCACTTTCTTCCCGTGTTGCGGTGGCGATGTGGGCGTTCATTTCATTGATGGCCGCGACGGCTTCGACGATGCGCTCTAGGGCTTCATCGGCCTGCTTCATGTGTTCTACACCGGCAGCGGCCTGCTGCTGACCGGCACCAATCACGTCTACTGCCTGGTGAGCCTGCTTTTGCAGCTTCTCGACCATCTGCTGAATTTCGCTGGTTGAGTTGGCCGTTCTGGCGGCCAGGCCACGCACTTCATCGGCAACAACGGCGAATCCGCGTCCGGCCTCACCGGCGCGAGCGGCTTCGATGGCGGCATTTAGTGCCAGCAAGTTGGTTTGCTCGGCAATGTCGTTAATCACTTCCAGTACTTTGCTGATCCCCATACTGTCGGCATTGAGGGTATTAATCACTGTGCCTACCGACTGCACCTGCTGGTTAATCTCATCGATAGTGTCGGTTGCCTCCAGCATCACAGTGCG
>NZ_JAKRFQ010000375.1 GCF_022347985.1 Photobacterium sp. OFAV2-7 | reverse complement strand
CCATTGAACCTGGAAGGGTTGAATAAGCTCCTACAACAAGCTCGATTATCGCAAAACTGGATGAGTAAAGTCGAGCTTCGGCTGGAAACAGGAAAGGTTGAAAATTGGAACTTCAGACTGCTTGGTCACACATGAATGTAAACAAGGAAACAGTAATGGTCCAGTTATCCCCATCTTTAAAAACCGAGCTAAATCTATTTGCGGAAATGGAGCAGCTTGCTGACAACGCAAGCTATATCATTCCTAATACGCCTGAGAAGCATCTAGTCGAGTACTTAAAAGAAGATACCCATTACCTAACGATTAAAAATGCTAATGAGATTGCTGGATTTATCATTCTTGTGGTTAATGAAAACAGTAAAAGTGCCGAATTTAGACGTATAGTTGTATCACAAAAGGGGCTGGGGATTGGTCAGAAAGCCATGAATTTAATGGAGCAATTCGTGACTACTAATCTCAAAGCTAATCGAATTTGGCTTGATGTGTTTGAAGAGAATGCTCGTGGAAAACATATTTATGAAAAAATGGGTTATAAAACCTTCAAGACTGATGAGTTTAATGGCAGGACCCTAATTTTTATGGATAAAGATATGTCGGTGACTAATAAGAGTTGAAGTTATACAACAAAAACGCGAACCAATGGTTCGCGTTTTTGTAAGAAAGGCTAAGTTAGCTCCAAGCTTTTAGTGCAGCTTCTTTTTAGGGCCGTGACGGATAAGGTCCTTACCGTTTTCGTATACTTCTTCAGTCACCCAGCGTCCGAGTAGCAGCTGATGCTTGTCATCAAGGACTGCAACGAAATGGCGGCCGTCAGCATTGTTAGTTGCCAGGGCAACACCCGCGACATTTGTCAGACCGAGCCCGCCATTTTCCACCAATAGAAGAAAATTCTCGAGTTCTTCAAGGTTGTCAATCACGCTTTCATCAAATTTCATATGATTATCACTTTGCTTGTTTGTATACCCACCTCTTGAGTACAGCATAGGACGGATAGCCAGAAGGTACTTTACTCGGCTATATCTTGCTGTGTTACATTTTGTATTGAGGCGAGAGTTATCAATGAATGTACTTTACAGTTGATGCATGATGAATAGAACCTGCCAAGCGTCGGGAGTTATGAAAAAAGCCTATTTTCAGCTTGGTAGCTCAAGAAGTAACCAATGATAGTAATGCTACTTAATGCCTTAATTCAAAATTATTTGCATGGTTACCTTTTGGTAACTACTTGAATACCTTTAGTCCAGTGCCCACAATAAGATTTCAAATCTAGAAAGCGAAATTGTTTTTGGAGTAACTATGGCTAGTTCAGTAAAACTTAAGGCTGGGGATGTATTTCCGGAGATGGAAGCGGCATTACTTGATGGTACAGTCGCAACCCTCGGAAAGCCACGAAATTGGGCGGTGTGGCAAGCGGTATTTGTCTATCGTGGAAAGCATTGCCCACTTTGTACCAAATACCTCAATGAACTCGAAAGTTATAAGCAAGCTTTTGCTGATGCAGGGGTTGATATTCTGGCCGTGTCTGGTGACTCCAAAGAGCAGTTGCAAGCCCATCTGGATGCATTAGATATAAGTTTCCCAATAGCTTATGGGCTAACGGAAGAGCAGATGAAAGATCTTGGTTTGTATATCTCACTGCCACGCTCCGAGCAAGAAACCGATCATAATTTCTCAGAGCCGGGGCTTTTTGTCGTTAACGAACATGGCAACTTGCATGTGGTTGATATTTCGAATAACCCGTTTGTACGTCCTGAGCTTGGTGCGCTTTCTCGTGGTCTGGCCTGGATCCGAAATCCGGATAACAACTATCCTATTCGAGGCACTCTGGATTATTGATAGCCTGAACTGATGGAAAGAATGCTTCAATGAATTGTTGCCATTCTTTCCGGTCAAATCGATTTCATCTTCTATCTGTTATGCAAACACGTTGTTTTACAAGGTAGGTGTGAATAACCAAGGGATACGGTAATGAGTTCAAAGTTGGTTTCAATACCGCTTTTTTACAGCTGCGACTATCAATGGCGACTTATTTTGATGCCAGGCGCTCTGTATCCTGGTCTATGATAGCTCGAATTTGTTTGGTTAGTTCATCATAGTCGGTGTGTTTCTTGCCGTATTGCAGGTTAAATTCATAATTAAAGTCTGCTGGGTTACGCCCTTGAGTATGCTGCAGAAGAGTTTCAATTTTATCTAAAGCTTTTGCCAAACGTGCCTCCTCGGTGGAGGCACTGTCATATTCGAGCCACAGATCCAGGATTTCGCTTTGTAAGGTGTCATCCAGCGGGGCTATCAGGCTTTCCAGATCTCGTCGCTCAATAGCGCTTTTATCAAGCCCTGCGTGCTGTTCAAGTGCAGAGATGTCTCCGCCAATAGCTTCAGCAAGATCATGAATAATGCACAGCTTAATAACTTTAAGCATATCCAGGTGAGAGTAGTGCTCCTCCAATAACAAGGCCATTAAACACAATCGCCATGTGTGCTCGGCAGTACTTTCCCTGCGTCCGTTGGATGTCCATGCTGTTCTTAGTGTGTTCTTCAGTTGCTCGGCATCACGCAAAAATTGTAGTACGCCTTCAATCTTGTTTATCAACTCATTACCCTCAGTAACCATCAAAAAAAATTTGTTGATCAATGCTAGATATGCAGGCGCTATCTAATATTGTCACAATCTTGTTCATGAAATGGGTTATCCTCAAGCTGGCTAGTGTACTGATAGAACGATTCAGTTGTCTAACTGCTATTCCGTAGCCAATTCCATTTTTGCAATTGTGTTGTCCAATACTGCTAATTACGAATACATCAATTTCTTTCTAACATCTCACTCGTAACCAAAGACAAACAACCGAAAAGCTGAATATAGCAATACCTTTGAAAGGAGAGAGTGATGAAAGCGGTAGTACTCGAACAAGTTGGTGGAAGCGACAAATTACTATATAAAGATATCGACATACCTGCTTTGGCAGAGGGCGATGTGCTGGTTCAAATGAAGGCTGTCCCGGTTAATTTCATTGATACAGTGATCAGAGAAGGGAACATGCCTCCTGGCATGATGCCTGACTTACCATATATTTCTGGGGTGGAAGGTAGCGGCATTGTTGTGGAGTCAAATGGAACCGCATTAGCAAAAGGGCAAAAGGTAGCTTTTCTTGGTCCAATCGGCTCATCAACGTATGCCGAATATACAGCGGTTAATGCGGATAAGCTTATTGTTCTGCCAGATTCTGCTAATTTGATGGAAGTTGGTGCAATGCCAGTGACTTACTTCACGGCTTATCATATGTTGCATAACGTTGTTCGTGCGGAGCCGGGCAAGTTTGCACTGATTTACGCCGGATCTGGTGGTGTTGGTACGGCACTCATTCAATTGGCGAAAGTTGCAGGCCTTAATGTTATTGCGCTCGACAGACATGACGAGAAAGTTATGCAATCTTTGAAGCTTGGAGCTGATTTCGCTTTCAATTCAAATGATAACTGGGTAGAGAAGGTCAAAGAGGTAACTGCTGGAAAAGGGGTAAATTACATATTTAATCCGGTTGCAGGTAACACCATTGCTCAGGATTTGGACGTGCTGGCAACCTTAGGCCATATTGTTGTTTTTGGTTTCCTTGCCGGTATTGGCGAAACGAATCTTCAGGCTGAAGCGGTAAAGCATTTTGGTAAAGCGCCGACGATTACATATTCTGAAATTTATGCCACTTACTTTAATGACTATCCGTTAGTCAAGGCATCGATGGAAGGGATCTACAAACTTTTAGCAGAAGGTAAAATTATGCCTGTGTATTCAACAATGCCACTTGAAGAGGCGGCAAAGGCTCATGATCTGCTCGAAAACGGCAAGGTCTTGGGCAAAGTGCTTCTAACGCCTGACCGCCAATAACCTCCTGAATTGGTATGAACAGGCACAGTAAGTGCCTGTTCGCTATCTTAGATGTTCTGCTTGAGGTTTCTTTCCTTAATATAATCCACGATATGCTTGATCTGACTTATCGTGTGACGTTTTCCCATATAGTAGGCGTACATGGTTCTTTGTCGCGGAGTTAAATCTGCAACGTTAAGACTGACAATTGTCGGCTCGGTGATCATTACGCTCGGGATCATTGCAACAAATTGACCGCTTTTTACCGCATGGTAAGCAAGGCTTAGATCATCAACGACAAGATTTTCTGTTGGTTCGAAGAGTATTTCTTTCTTGGTGTTATCCATGAATGACCAAGAACGTGCGGGCAAAGACACCACACAGGGGAGATGCTTAAGTTCATCAAGGGAAATATGTTCAGGATTAAGCTGATGAGAAGCGACGAACGCATCTGAAGCGCAAAGTGAGTAGGGAATATCCCATAAACGCAATGCTACTGCAGACGAGTCAACAAGCGGGCCAACCCTGAAGGCCAGATCGATGTCTTCTTTAATCAGGTTCAAATTCACGTTGGATAACGATAGCTCAAGATTTAGCTCGTTATGCTCTGAGGCGAAGTCAATCAGCCAATTACCCAGGAAGTCTAATCCGGCTCTTACGGGCATTGATACCGTGAGCTTGCCTTTAAACGAAACCTCAGCATCAATGGCCAGATCGACAGAGTACGCCAGAGACTCAAGTAATGGTGCGCAGTCTTTGTAGAGTTGTTGGCCTCGTTGCGTTACTTTTACCTCTCGGGTTGTGCGGTGAAGCAAGTGTAAGCCCAGTGCGCTTTCC
>NZ_JAKRFQ010000374.1 GCF_022347985.1 Photobacterium sp. OFAV2-7 | reverse complement strand
AACACTTAAGGAGAGACATTATGGCAGTTACAGTAAATACTAACGTTTCTGCAATGACCGCTCAGCGCTACCTGGGTCAGGCGACCGAAGCTACTGGTAAATCAATGGAGCGTCTTGCTACCGGTAGTAAAATTAACAGTGCTAAAGACGATGCGGCTGGTCTGCAGATCTCTAACCGTTTGATGACCCAGAGCCGTGGTCTGGATGTGGCAGTACGTAATGCCAACGACGGTATCTCAATGGCACAGACAGCTGAAGGTTCTATGCAGGAAACAACAAGTATCCTTCAGCGTATGCGTGACCTGTCTTTGCAGTCAGCTAACGGTTCTAACTCACAGGAAGACCGTGCTTCTATCCAGGAAGAAGTGACTGCACTGAATGACGAACTAAACCGTATCGCGGAAACTACCTCTTTCGGTGGTACCAAGCTATTGAATGGTCAGTTCGGTTCTCGTTCTTTCCAGGTGGGTGCTGACTCGGGTGAAGCGGTTCAGATGAACTTCAACAACATCCGTTCTGACGAAGCGAAAATGGGCGGCAGCATGCTGACGTCAACTAACAAAGTAGCTGCTGATGCGACACTGAATGCCGACACAGCTATCGAGTTGAGCGTAACTGACGCTGGCGGTACTGCGACAGCGGTAAACGTTAGCCTGGTGAAAGGCGATGATATCGAAGAGATCGCTACTCGTATCAACGGTCAGAATGACAAGATCAATGCATCTGTTTCTGAAGAAGGCGAACTACAGCTGTTCTCTTCTGAAGGTACTGTTGGCGTAACAACCGGTGGTATTGCGATGACTGACAGCGCAGGTACAGCAGTAGATGCCACGATTGCAGGTACTGCGGGCAATACAACGGTTTCTGAAATCGACGTAACGTCTGTCGGTGGTGCACAGAAAGCGGTAGCGGTACTTGATGGTGCGATGAAGTATGTCGATTCAGAGCGTGCGCAGCTAGGTGCATCTCAGAACCGTCTGAACCACACTATCAATAACCTGAACAACGTTAACGAGAACGTGTCTGCATCTAACAGCCGTATCCGTGATACTGACTTCGCGAAAGAAACAACCAACATGACGAAGAACCAGATCCTGTCTCAGGCTTCTACGTCTATCCTTGCTCAGGCAAAACAGGCGCCGCAAGCGGCACTAAGCCTGCTAGGTTAATACCTCGTAATAGCGGCAAGGGGGCAGCCCCTTGCCGTTTTCTGCTATCAGAAGGTGAAAGAATATGGATGTCAAACCTGTTTCTACTTCTTCACTTCCTCTCCGTTCCGCTGAGAATGGCACCCATGCTTCTGCTGGCACAAATATTGCTAATAAATCTAGTAGTAATTCTCAGGGGGCTTCATCGGCCGGTAATACTTCCACCCAGCATGTAATACCAAGTAGTGATGGCGGAAACTCGGATGTACGTCGGGTTGAGCAGAGCAACAGGGTAGAGCAGCAGCAGCAAATGCAGCGCGAGGAGCTGGAAAAGGTGGTCGAGCGCATCGAAGAGTTTGTCGGCAGTACGCTAAACAAAGGGCTGGCTTTTCGTATCGATGAAGAATCTGGAAAAAATATCGTCACCATTTACGATAAGCGTACCGGTGATGTAGTCCGTCAAATCCCTGACGAAGATATGTTAGCACTATCCCGGCAGTTGGCAGCCAATTCGGGAGGGCTGGTAACGACGAAAGTGTAAACTGACATCTTTTGAGGTAATCAATGAATATAGGCGCAGCAGGCACAGCCTCCGGTCTTGATATTAACAGTATGGTTAACAAGATTGTCGATGCTGAGCGGGCTCCGAAAGAAGCGCGTATCAATGAGCGCCGCGATAATGTCGATGTCAGTATCAGTGCCTATGGCAAGCTCAAGAGCTCGCTGAATGATATGAAATTCATGATGGCTGACTTTCGTCGTAACCATACCCTATCAGCTCGTTCTGTTACGTCGGATAACAGCGACATTCTTACGGCTTCAGCCTCTCATGAAGCGATTCCTGGAAAATACAGCGTTAAGGTTGAGCAGCTTGCCCAGCCCCATAAAATTGTTTCCGGTACGTTTGACGAAGAAGAGAAAATGGGCGCCGGTAAACTGGCAATATCTTTGGGGGCGAGTCAGTTCGATGTAGAAATACCGGAAGATGAAAGCGAGATCCTTGATGTTGTTCGCTTGATTAACCGCCACCCGTCAAATACCGGTGTGCTAGCCTCGGTGATCAAAGATGATGTCGGTGCGCGTCTGGTGTTGTCGGCCGATAAAAGTGGTGAAGAGAACAATATCAAAGTACGGGTCGATGCGCCGGTTGCCAGTACTCTGCAAAAATTTGGTTTTAATCCGAATAACAACATCAACTCGATGAGTGAGATGCAGAAGGCAGAAGATGCCAAGGTAGTGATTGATGGCCTGGCTGTGGTCACCAGTGACACCAACACAATTGAAGATGCGATCAAGGGCGTTGATCTCAATCTTGTTGCTTTGACCGATTCTGCCAAGACCGAGGGGGAAGCAACAAAAAATAAAGATGTGTTGGTCGATGTTGGTTATGATCGCAATGCCGTTGGTGGTGCCATCGAGCAGTTCGTCAATGCATACAACCAGTTTTACACAACATCGAGAGAGCTGGGCAAGTTTGATCCTGAAACTCAGGAAAAAGGCCCGCTAGTTGGCGACAGTATTATTCGTACTGTTGATAACCAATTGCGTGCGGTATTTTCGACGCCGATAGAAGGCGCGCCAGAGTCAGTGACGACCTTGAGTGAGCTCGGGATCACCACCACGATGGAAGGGCGGCTGGAAATTGACTATGACATGCTCGACAAACAGCTCGAAAAGAACTTTGCTGATGTCGGTGAGTTTTTTAGCAGCCGTGATGGTTTTGCCCGTAAGGTTGAAGATCTGATCCATGCCCATACCGGGATCACCGGTAGCATTAAGGGACGGCAGGACAGCTTGAATGATCAGATCACGCGCTTGAATAGCGAACAGACCAAGCTGGATCGCCGGATGGAAAGTGTTCAGAAACGTACCCATGACCAGTTTACGGCTATGGACAGTGCCATGGGGCAAATGAAAAGTCAGCTCAACTCAATGATGAGTATGATGCCACAATAGTTTTTAGTGTAAGAGAAGTCGCGTATGCAACGTTTAAATCAACTGGATGATCAACTTGAGGCTATGCTGGCTGTTGAGGGAGAGGTTGATTCTGAGCAGTTGCAGCAGCTTTTAGCGCAGCGCGAACAGCTTTTACAACAATTAATGGCCCGGCCTGAAAGTCTGGATAAAGCAGAATGGCAGGCAGCGGTCGATAGAACGTCGTACCTACTTGCCAGGATCCGTCATCATCGAGATATGTCGGCAAGTCAGTTACAACGACTGCAGCACGGGCAACGCTCGATGCAGGTTTACAATAAATTTCGTTAAGGTTAGAAAAATGGCAATGAGAGGATCTCTACAGGCTTATAAACGAGTCTCAGTGGACAGTCAGTTAACATCGGCATCGCCGCACCGTGTGATCTCGATGCTGATGGCTGGTGCGATTGAACGCTTGATCCAGGGCAAAGCCGCCATGGAGCAGGGCTCTATTGCAGTGAAGGGTGAACGTCTTGGCAAGGCACTTGATATTGTGATCAGTCTTCGAAGCTGTCTGTCGATGGAAGATGGTGCGGAGATCGCATCAAACCTCGATGCGCTTTACGATTACATGATCCAGCAGATCTACAAGGCAAACCAGGACAACCTTGCAGAGCCAATTGATGATGTTATCGGCATGCTGCGCGAAATTAAATCCGCCTGGGATCAGATTCCGGCTGAATATCATAATATGACTCAGTTAGACGTATAGTCGTCTTTCTGAGGCAATCGAGGCATTGGTTAATAGCTTTGTTGTTTGTAAAGTCAAAAAATAAACACCAATGACTTGATTTGCACTTTCCTTTGTACTGGGGTCACAGCTTTTGGGTGTCCCTAGTTGCCTTCTCCTGTGCTTTTATTACAATAGTCGGAATAATTTTGGTTGCTGTTCCTCAGTAATAGCAAACTGAACAATTTTTGACTGGATTTGATAGTTGTTCAGTTTGGTATAAAAGCCACAGAATAGAAAATCCTATAAAGGCAGGCAATATCTCTCCTATGCAAGGTTTAGCTAAAACCCTCGTTATTGATGACGATCAGCAGCACCGTCATGACCTCAGTGTCATCCTGAACTTTGTTGGCGAACAGCATGAAGCTGTGTCAACAAGCGAGGTGGAAAATTCGCTTTGGGAAAAGGATTGGGGTGCCTGTTTACTGGGTAAAATCAGTACTGGTAAGTCACTGAACAAGATCCTGGATTTTTTGCGGATCCATAACCACATTCCTGTTATTGCATTGTCGAATCATGCCAATGAATTGGCTGGGCTGCCTAACTATGTTGGCGAGCTCGAATTGCCGTTGCATTACGGGCAACTATCGGATGCGCTACGTCATTGCCAGGAGTTCTTGGGTAAGCGCGCATTTCAAGTTCCGCAGCTAGGGCGAAAGAATACGTTGTTTCGGAGCATGGTTGGTCGAAGTGAAGCGATCAGCCAGGTCCGTTATTTGATCGAGCAGGTATCGTCTACCGATGCCAGTGTGTTGATCCTCGGTGAGTCCGGGACAGGTAAAGAAGTCGTTGCGCGTAACGTTCACTACCACTCCTCCCGTGGTAAAGGACCGTTTGTACC
>NZ_JAKRFQ010000373.1 GCF_022347985.1 Photobacterium sp. OFAV2-7 | reverse complement strand
TAATCAATGAAGACTCAGCCCTTAATTTTATGCAATTAAATGCATTCTGTTAATATTTCCCTCGTAGTAGCTAATTATCTTTGCTTGGTCACTTATTATCTCCTACAAAGTTGTTAACCATGAGTTACCAAATTATTTTAAATGTAACAACGTACGCAATAGATCACTGCCAATATAGGACTACCCGACGCATCAATTATTGGACAATCTGCAAACATCAACCATCCTTTGTATTAATGCAAACCAAGTGGAGAGAGATGATGATAACTTTCGACAAAATAAATCGCTCTATTAATAAAAAATCGGCCTTATTTGCCATTTTAGCATTTGGTATTACACTTATAGGTTGCACTTCTAAAACAGCTAAAGAAGAAGAGTTTTCTGGTTTTCTCAGTGATTATTCCCAATTAACCAAGGGTTCCAGTGTTGATGGTGATAACGCAGTTGTTCTTAAGTGGGTTAGCCCTGTCTTATCACAACGAAAATACACTAAGGTTATGCTTGATCCCGTTATTATCTACCCTGCCCCTCAACCTGGTCCTCAGCTTCGGGCTGAAGTTCTCCAGAGCATGCTGGCTTATTTAAATAAAGAAGCCAAACAACAAGTTGAACAAGAATATGAAGTTGTCACCGAACCGGGAAAAGATGTCGTTCGGCTTCGCGCTGCGATAACTGGCGTGGAGACCAGCCCGGAAGATTTGGCAGCCTATGAGTATGTTCCCATTGCACTTGCGTTGGCTGGCGTTTCAACGGCTACCGGGTCTCGATCGCAAATGGTCGAAGTATTCCTAGAAGCTGAGCTGACCGATAGCTTATCCGGAGAAAGGCTGGCTGCTGCGGTAAGAAAAGGCTTTGGCGAACCAGTAGAAAACAAAGATGATCAAGTGGAACTCGAAGATGTTCGACCGGTACTGGATGGGTGGGCTCGTTCTGCAGTAAACCTTCTAAAAGCGACTATCAAATAGCGCTTCAGAGAATTAGCAACATTGTATCGATATCGGGAGAATAGCTTTCCTCGCTCTCCCGATATCGACTATATTTCAGTTACTTATCAATTTTCCGATGAGCATTCTAAAGGTTCTCGCCTCAAGATGTAAGTTGTAATACCTTCTATTCGTTGCACTTTTTCAACAACAGTAAAGCCATAATGCTCATACATGCCCACATTTTTCTCATTGTTAGTATCTGTTGAGCACACTAACTGGCTTTCATCCATATACGAGAGCATTGGCTTTATCAACTCTGATGCCAGACCTTTTCCCTGACACTCAGGAGCAACAAATAACAGGTTTAGGTAATAGTCTGAGCTACGTTTATTAAGGTCAATCCGCTTTTGTATTTCAGATAAGCGTTTACCGTAAGTGCTTATCTCTTTAATACAACCACATGTGATCATCTTGTAGTGACAATAAAGAACCTTAAATGGATTCCTTAACTTTTTAACACCGACTCGCTCCCAAATCGCAAGCGAATTATAGCTATCACCCGCTGTGTAAATAAACGTCTCACCTTTGCTATTGTATAAGGCAAGTTGGCAGATTGATGTAATTGCTTTTTTTCGGGCCTTAATATTGGTTGTAAATAAGGAAAACAATGGATCACCGATAAAAGCATCGGCTTGTTTATCATATATAGCCTGATTCAGTTCATATATTCGTTCCATAACTTGCACTTCCTATACCTAGTAAGGTTACGACCATGTAACAACAGCTTCAATAAGACAGGCATGAATGACTTGTCTTAGTGTCAGCGCAAAATTAAATGAAGAGCTTATTGATATTAAATCATGCTAATAAAGATTAATCTGTTCTCTTATAGCAACATATTGAATTGATTCATGTTTAAAGATGAAATAGAAAGCCTCTTTATCATAAAAAGTTGAAGGGTAAACAGATTTGATCAACGCAAAGCTGCCTTACGTAATAGTTATTAGAAGGGAAATATCAATAAGCAGTACTAAGCACATGATGAGGAAGTTACCGTGGCACTCATTAAGAAACAACACTTACCTGCCAAAGTATGTGCCACATGTATGAGGCCATTTACATGGCGAAAAAAATGGCAAGCTTGCTGGGATAACGTTAAGTACTGCTCAGAACGTTGTCGAAGGCAACGGTATAACAAAGCAACGTAACAGAAACAGAAACAGAAACAGCTCAATGAAATTAGTCCCTTATACATTTTTATACTAAAACTGATACAGGCAAGAGGAATTGCGATGATAACCGGGCTCTTCTTATTTCAGAACGATCTGCGTCTTCATGATAACTCAGCACTACAGCTAGCAGCACAAGAAGTTGACGTACTGCTCTGTGTTTACTGCATGCCCCAAAGAAAACAGGAACATCAGCCTTACAGCTTTGCAGAACTGGGCCTACACCGTCAGCAGTTTCTGCTGCAATCACTAAGCTGCCTTAACAATCAACTTAGCCGTTATCATCAATATCTGATTGTATTACCAAATACCCTCCTAAACACATTTCCTGAAATCATTACACGTTACAATGTCACAATGTTTTATCGCAGTCAGCATTGTGGCTACTATGAAAATCAAATCTGGCAGCAACTTAAACAACAGTACCCGTATCTCTCGTTTACGACAAAAGCCACACATACGATCTTTGAAAATTCAGAACTTCCTTTTGACGTCAGTGACCTTCCAGCTACCTTTTCAAAGTTTCGAAAGCAAGTTGACGATAAACCTGTAAAGCCTTCTATCCCCAAAGTTAACTGGCTGCCTCCCCCACCAGCCAACCTGGTTCAGCCCGCTTCAATGCCATTTCCATCGACAGAGTTAACCAATGAGTTTACTGGCGGTGAAACGGCAGCTCTTCAACCCCTACAGGTCTATTTTTCTACTACCCATCCCAGCCAGTATAAATTAACCCGTAATGCACTGGATGGTTGGGATAAATCCACGAAATTTTCTCCCTGACTGGCACTTGGCTGCTTGTCGGTACGCACCTTACTTGAGACGTTAAGTCGGTATCAAAACGAAATTGAACAGAACGCTTCTACCGAATGGATTAAATTCGAGCTACTCTGGCGCGAATACTTCCAATGGTACGCCCATTGTCATCAGGCGAAGCTGTTCACGTTCAAGGGAATAAAGTCCCACGCACCAACAACCAGTTTTTATTTTGAACGTTTCCGCCGCTGGTGTAACGGCAATACTCCCTTTCCTATCGTCAATGCCTGTATGAACCAATTAAATCAGACCGGCTATATGTCGAACCGTGGCCGTCAAATTGTCACCAGTTGCCTGGTTAATGAATTAAGTATCGACTGGCGCTACGGCGCGACTTACTTCGAACAGCATCTGATAGATTATGACGTTGCATCTAACTGGGGAAACTGGCAATACCTGGCGGGAGTCGGCGCAGATCCCAAAGAGCACCGCCACTTTAACCTGCAAAAACAAACCGAGACCTATGATCCCAACCACAGCTTTATCCGTAAATGGAGAGGCGATCAGACCGATGGCAACTTAGATGCAGTGGACGCTGCAGACTGGCCGATAGGATTTAGTGATGATGAATAAGAACTACAACACGCTCCGCTTAATACTTGGTGATCAACTAAATGCTTCGCACAGTTGGTACCGAGAAAAGGATGAGCAAACCCTTTATATCATTGCCGAAATGAAGCAGGAAACAAACTATGTGAAGCACCACATCCAAAAAGTGTGTGCATTTTTCCTCGCAATGGAGCATTTCGCCAATAAACTCAAGAATGATGGACACCACATTCTGCACCTTACACTTGATGACACATGCTCATACCACTCTTTTCCTGACATGATCGCGTCACTTTGCAAACAGTACGCCATTAAACACGTTGAGTTCCAGCGGCCGGATGAATACCGTCTTTACGAGCAGTTACACAGCCTGAATCTGCCAGAGAACACCTCACTAAAAGAGTGCGATACTGAACACTTCCTACTCGGTTATCATGAAATTATGGAGCTGTTCCCGCAGGGCGAGCATATATTGATGGAGCACTTCTATCGCCGCATGCGAAAGCGTTACAACATTTTAATGGCTGAAGGTAAGCCCTGCGGAGGAAAGTGGAATTTCGATAAACAAAACCGCAACAAAATAAAACCCGCCGAACTGACTTATATTCCCGCTCCTTTGCTTTTTGCAAACCCGCTCTCACAGGTTTTAAAGCGGTTAAACCAGCATAGCATTACAACAATAGGCAACTGTGATGATCTACTATTCTGGCCTGTTAATGTTGGACAAGCTCAAGAGCTACTGGCGTACTTTTGCCGATACTGCCTGCCGAATTTTGGTCGGTTTCAGGACGCGATGACCAACCAGATAGATCATCAATGGAGCCTGTATCACTCTCGCCTCTCTTTTGCCCTCAACAGCAAACTTCTCCACCCTATGCAAGTTATTGACACCGCAATAGATGCGTATCACGACACAGAACGTCAGATAGATATTGCCCAGGTTGAAGGCTTTATTCGCCAGATCCTGGGCTGGCGTGAGTATATCCGCGGGGTCTATTGGGGCAACATGCCGTATTACCGAGAGCTCAATGCGCTCGATAGCCATCGCGAACTCCCAGATTTTTTCTGGACTGGCAAGACTCAAATGGCATGTATGAAAGCCGCAATAGGCCAGTCTCTGGATTATGCTTACGCCCACCATATTCAACGCCTGATGGTTACCGGGAATTTTTGCCTGCTAACAGAAATCAATCCTGATGAAGTGGATGCCTG
>NZ_JAKRFQ010000037.1 GCF_022347985.1 Photobacterium sp. OFAV2-7 | reverse complement strand
TGATCCACAGGCCGCTGATATGGTGTTCAGCTCCGGCATCCCAATCACGATGTGCGGATTGGATGTCACCCATAGAGCCCAAATCATGGATGAAGATATCGAGCGGATCCGCGCCATCGACAACCCGGTATCCGATGTGGTCGCCGATTTGCTCGACTTCTTTATGATCTACCACCGTGATCCGAAGTGGGGACTAGAAGGCGCGCCGCTCCATGATCCGTGTACCATTGCCTGGTTGCTTGCACCGGAGCTATTCACCGCGCAGGACTGCTGGGTAGGGATTGAAACCAAAGGTGAATATACCCAAGGGATGACAGTCGTCGACCGATATCAACTCTCCGGCAAACCTGCCAATGCAACCGTGCTGTTCGATGTCTATCGTCAGGGTTTTGTCGACTTGCTGGCGAAAAGCTTGCGCTACTTCAGTTAACACTACGTCACTGGTTTCGAGTGAATAAAGGGAGATCATCGATCTCCCTAACCTTTGAGTATTGCCATTAAGTCTTGCCATTGGATCTTGGTTACCTTTGGCCTTACACTACAGACACTCTAATCAAGCTAAGCATGGCAATAGTAAAGACATGAAACTCGTTCGCTGACGATTTTAATCATTACCTCACTAACTCCGTAACTCTATCCCGATAAGGATGGAGGGATTTTCTGTAATGATTAACTATGAATGAGTATTATGAATTCCACCTTATTTTCATCGACACTTACCGTCGATCGTGAAGGCTACCAACTACAGGTTAAAGTTGACGGGCAAGGTACTCCCTTGCTGATCATTGGTAGCGCTCGCTACTATGACCGAGCCATACCACAAACGCTTCGCCAGCATTTTCAGTGTATCTTCATCGATCACCGTGGTTTTGCCTCATCAAATCACCCCCCCAAAGCTAGCGATATCTCCCTGAAAATTATCAGCGAGGATATCGAGTACATCAGACAGAAATTGGGAATCAACCGGGCTATGATCATGGGACACTCGGGCCATGCGTACATGGCGCTGGATTATGCCAAACGCTATCCCGCCCATATCACCAAGGTCGTCCTGTGCGGCGCATCGCCGAACCTGAGCCCGGACAGCCACCAAGCTGCTAAACGCTATTGGGAAAGTAATGCTGACGAGTTGCGAAAGGCGCTGTTCGAGACGGATATCGGCCTGCTAGGGTCTGACATCCAATCGGATCCCGAACGAAAATTTATCCATATTTGCTGCAGGCTGAGGGCCAGGCGCTGGGCTGATCATGCCTATGACGAAAGCTGGCTTTGGCAAGGACTCACTGCCCATAGTGCCTTGTTCGACAAAATGTGGGGAGACGTTTTTGCCAATATTGACATTGAGCAGTACACCTCGGCAATCGAGGTTCCGGTACTCATTCTGATGGGACAAAAAGATTTCAGTATTGCTCGTCCATCAGAATGGCTTTCCCTTTCCCGACCATTTGCCTACCAGACACTTCATATCTTCGAACAAAGCGGTCATACCCCGCCACTGGAAGAACCAGAACGCTTTACCCAGATACTAAGAGCCTGGGCATAAATAAGCACTAAATGGGTGTTGGAGCACAACTGATATCGTTCATCACGATGTAAAAGTATGCTCCTCACCCTTTTACAGTCACACTAGCAAGCCTTATGCAGGCATTCGGCCAGCGTCATAAGAGCTGCCTGGGTTTGCTCGGTCCAAGGATAAGAGCAGTTTATACGCATGCAGTGCTTATACCTGTCATCGCTGGCAAACAAGGTGCCGGGAGCAATACTGATATTATGCTCATTGAGTAAGTGCTGCAGTATGTGTTCGGTATTGATATGCTCCGGCAACACCACCCACAAAAAATAGCCGCCAGCCGGGCGGGTAATTTTCGTATCTCTGGGAAAAGACTGTTCAATAGCAAACTGCATCTGCCGCTGCCGTAATTCGAGCTGGCGTCTTAGTTGTCTCAGATGGCGGTCATACCCTCCGTGTTGCACGTACTGGGCAAATGCCAATTGATTGGGAACCGCTACAGATAGCGTAGACATCAGTTGAAGCTGTTCAATCTGTCTGGCATAACGTCCGGCAACGACCCACCCGACCCTAAAACCCGGCGCCAGGCATTTTGAAAAAGAAGAGCAGTGCAATACCAGCCCCTGCTCATCATAGGCTTTAATGGCTTTGGGTTTTTCCTCGGAGAAATAAAGCTCGGAATAAACATCGTCTTCAATCAAAGGAATATCAGACGCGGCCAGCAAATCGCGAATAGCGAACTTGTTGGCTTCCGGCATTGACGACCCTAGTGGATTTTGGAAATTGCTCATCAGCCAGCAGGCTTTGATATCCTGGGTCTGAATGGCTTTTTCCAGCGCATCGACCGACATGCCGTAACGTGGATGGGTCGTTATCTCAACGGCTTTCAAGTGCAGGCGTTCTACGGTTTGCAACGCTCCGTAGAAAGCAGGCGATTCGATAGCAACGGAGTCACCCGGCTGAGTGACCGCCATCAGGCTAAGCCCCAGAGACTCCATGGCTCCCGAGGTGATCACTATATCATTGATCGACACATCGATGCCGTCGCGGATATAGCGTTTTGCAATAGCACGGCGCAAGGCCACACTGCCCGGAGGCAGGTCAGTCACCGCACTTTGGGGTGGCATGGTTCTCACGGTTTGCGCCAAAGCACGCCCCAGGTGTTTTAATGGGAATAGCTCAGGATCAGGAAAAGCCGAACCGAACGGCATCACCTCATCACGCTTACATGCGGTCAGCACCTCGAACACATGCGCATTGATATTAATGGAGCAATTCGACATCTGGGGGAATGTCTGCGCGGGTTCGGGCAAACGGTTATGATGCGGCGTTACATAATACCCTGATTTGGTTTTGACATGAATCCACCCGCCCAGCACCAGGAGCTCATAAGCCTTCAGCACTGTCATCGGACTGATACCGTGAATTTTGCTCATTTCTCTTACCGAGGGGATCCGCTCTCCGGGCAGCCAAATTCGTTGCTCGATTTGGAGCTGGATCTCTGCGGCAACTGCATGATAACGCGTCTTCTGTACAGGCATGCCTTTTCACTAACCTCTATACATAAAATCGAGCCATAGGCGCCGCAGCGGCTGGCTCGATCCGGAAAGTTATCATCGTAGCGGTCTGAG
Organism: Photobacterium sp. OFAV2-7; assembly: GCF_022347985.1. GTDB lineage: Bacteria > Pseudomonadota > Gammaproteobacteria > Enterobacterales > Vibrionaceae > Photobacterium. The sequence goes on along the minus strand of NZ_JAKRFQ010000037.1, from coordinate 12,112 downwards.
GTAGATAATTCGGCCTCAGACCTAGCTAAGCTTAGTAGCTAGCTTCTACTTCATTCTCACCTTCTCCCAATGCATAGAGAAGATTGGCAAGCAAACTCGACGCTCCAAAGCGGTAATGCATAGGGTCGGTCCATTCCGGCCCCATAATTGCGTCAACCATCTCCAGGTAACGCTGTGCTTCTTCGGCTGTACTTACACCGCCTGCAGGCTTAAAGCCCACGCTCTTTTCGACTCCCAGGGATTTAATCACGTTCAACATGATTTCCGCTGCCTCAAGCGTGGCGTTTTCGGCAACTTTACCCGTTGAGGTTTTGATAAAATCAGCACCGGCATCAATCGATATCTCGGATGCGCGCCTGATCAGCGCGGCATCTTTCAACTCGCCCGATTCAATAATCACCTTTAACAGCTTATCCCCGCAGGCTGCCTTACATTGCTTAACCAGCTCGAAACCGATCTGCTCGTCACCGGCTACTAAGGCACGATACGGAAAAACCACATCCACATCATCGGCACCATAAGCCACCGCTGCCCTTGTTTCGGCTACCGCAATATCAATATCCGCATTGCCATGCGGAAAGTTCGTGACTGTCGCAATACGAATTTCTGGGGTGCCCTGCTCACGGAGGGTCTTTTTGGCAATCGGAATAAAACGCGGATAGATACATATCGCCGCCGTATTGCCGACAACCGTCTTGGCACTGCGGCAAAGGGCAATGATTTTCTCGTCAGTATCATCATCATTAAGGGTAGTCAGATCCATTAACTTCAGTGCGCGCAACGCTGCCATTTTTAACTCACTCATAATTTCTCCAGTCCAGTAAATATCTAATGCATTCGATCTGCCCTATGTCGTTCAGGCTCTTCGTAATAGAAGAAGGCCTTGCAGACATCGAACAGCTTGAGAAGCGGACGTGGTTCCTTGAAGATTGGGGCAAATATCGAAGAACATTCACCCCATTGAAGTCCATTTCACCGCCCCCCCTACAAATCAAGGGGGCTACTATCGCGACCTTATTTGATAAGGCAGCAACAGCTACAAACTCGTGATTAACGAATCAGTGCAGGCATTGGAACACAATTAGAGAAAACCGGTGTAGAACAGAGCAGCCACATCCCCCCTATAACAGATGGAAACAATACGACATGAGGTATAGAACAGCAGGGCTAAAACAGGAGGTAGCGATGAACCTGATTTATCAACACTCCAAATCTCATTGAGATATGACATATAAAGTTTGATATTATCACCCCAGCAAATAAGTGAATGACGATATACAACTGTATTGCTATTCGCTTATAGGGAATATTTGCTGTTGGGAATAATCGAATGTTAAGAATAATGCTTGTTGAAGACCAGACAATGTTACTTGGCACCATGGCAACATTGCTGGATATGTATGATGATTTTTCTGTCGTAAAAAAAGCAAAGGATGGAGCCGAAGCCACTGAGTACCTGGTTAGCAACCCTGTCGATATTATTATTACCGATCTGGAAATGCCCAACAAAACAGGGCTTGAATTAGCCGAAGAGGTTAAACACAATTACCCGAGCATTAAAGTTATTGTGGTTACCACGTTCTCACGAAGTGGCTATTTGAAAAGAGCACTAGACTGTGGCGTGAAAGGGTACTTATTAAAAGATTCTCCTTTTGAAGAATTAGTGGATGCTATCCGACGGGTTCATAAAGGGGAAACCGTTGTTGAATCAGATCTGGCTATCGCTGCTTTGACGGACAAAGATCCCTTAACAGACAAGGAAAGAAAAATATTAAGGCTTGTTGGCAACAACCTGTCCAATAAAGAAATTGCAAGCACCTTATTTTTAGGTGAAGGCACCGTAAGAAATTATATTTCTATCTCAATTAGCAAACTGAATGCATCCAACCGTGTTGATGCCTATCGAATTGCGAAAGAGAGCGGGTGGTTATAAACAATGCTTGGCTCGCTCGATTTAAATAGGAAGATATCACTGATATACATAGGTGAAATGGTAATAATACTATGCCTGTTTCTACTTCTATTAGTTTTCTTCCCACCCCAGAGGGAAGATATTAGTATATTTGCTCTCAGTACAGTTTCCATTTCATATTTCTCGTTTAAACTTGTAAAGTCCAATGATATCGGCATTTCTGTATATTGTTTTTCTATTCTCATTATTGCATCAATTCTGTTTCAGTTAAGCATCTATGCATTTCCATTGTTTTTCTGTGCCGTGCTTCCTTTGATCCGAATAAATAGTAAATACTTACGATATACCCTTTGTTCTATCATTCTCATGATATCTGTATCTCAAGCGATTCACATAGAGATTTTTAGTGGCTACATAGCAGTTTTTATTCTGGGAGTTGTGACATCGGTCATCGTTGAGACGACGTATATTAGTCAATTAAAACAGAAACATGTTCTTATATTAGGTGCAGAGAAAATTGATTTACTTGCAAAAAATGCCGAAAGAGAGCGCGTCGCAGAAGATCTTAGCAAAGATTTACTTGATGTTTTTGACACGATCGAAGAGTTAGGTAGTGACGCCATTCGCAATATTGGCAAAAATGATAACGAAACTAAAGATAACATCAAAAATATCCAACTTCTTACCCGAGAGACTTTATCCAAGGTAAGACGAATTGTGGTTAATTATCGGCTTGGTACTATTCAACGTGCACTCCAGGATGGTCACAACCAACTAGCCAATAACGGTATCTCATTGGCAATCACCCAGCATATTCAGGCCATCAAACCCGAATCAGAAAGTCACTTGGCAGAAATCATTTCAGCGCTATTTAATATCATTGCCTCTCTTCCGGGATGCAGCATCTGCCAGTTTGATATCCGTATCTTAGACCGCAGTATAGTATGCACCTTTAATACCGATGGCGAGCCAGGCACAACATGGCGTGATAACGAACTGACAAGCATACTGGAACAAAGTGTTCAAAACGGCAGTATTATTTTCCGAGAAACCAGCACATTCAGCGTGGTTGTAACACTTCCGCTGAGTTAACGTTGATAAAGGGGTTGCTGGCTATGTATATGAGAACCAATAAGCTGTATTGAGTAACGACAATGAAGACATTTAAGCTGATTCCTGACAAAGAGTTATTCAATCAATACAAGCTAATGTATCTAACCCTATGCTACCTGTCTTTCTACGTAGCGTATTGTATATTTTGGCCACTGTCGGTGACAGAACAGTATTTCGCCTGGATCGCTATAGTTACTTTTTTGTTCTGCTTTCTTCATATCTTTCATGCGAAAGCGTCTCAGCGCTGGATATACATTATCCCCGTATTTATCATTGGCCTTATCTGTTCATCCTATAATTTTTGGGGTGGCATCTTTCTCCTCTACTCGGCAATAATGCTCGGCCTGGTGGTTCAAACCCGCCTGCTTATTTCAATGTATGTATTATCAATGATAATTATTGCTATCGAGCTCTACATACTGGAATACCACTGGGTAGCCATTGTACTCATTTTGATAGAGATGACGCTTTTTACGGTTGTAAGTAAATATAGAGCCAGTGCTAATATGGATTACTTCAAGCTTCAACAACAGCAGAAAAGCATAGAATACTTATCGACACTGGTTGAGCGAGAAAGAATATCTCGTGACTTACATGATCTCATTGGCCACTCCCTATCAATGATTGTCATGAAATCTGAGCTGGCAGTTCGTCTCTCTCCTTCCGCTCCTGAAAAGTGCAAGTCTGAAATCATTGATATCTGTAACATCGCAGAAACGGCCAAGTCTGATGTTGAGAGTGCTATTTCCGGTTATCGCTCCAAAGGACTAGATAATGAAATAACCAATGGCCAAGAGATGTTATCTAGTGCAGATATATCAACTTTCACACATACCAAAAAAGTAGCTGTCAACTCCCGGCAGGAAGCATCACTCTCTTTAATTTACAGAGAAATAGTCACAAACATTATTCGCCACTCTAAGGCCAGTGATGTCCGAATCTTCATGTTCAGCAACGGGAAATATATCGTATTAAGGGTAGAAGACAACGGCATTGGTATTGGTAACAGCCAGGGCTCAGGCATTACAGGTATAAAACATAGAGTCACCGAGTGTAACGGCAAGTTATTCATCAATGGCAAATCCGGAACCGTCATCGAAGCCAGGCTTCCCCATTGATGAACAATGTAACTCAGCAAACTACCAAGTGTACCCTAAGGTAAATCCGAGATGGATACCTCCTAAATCAACATCCTGGCCAGAGAAATCAGCCTCTGCCCTCGAATATCGCGCATCGAGCCCGATGTCGAAGTGCCGGGTGAATGACCAATACACGCCAGTACCCAGCCAATAACCCAAGGCTGAATCCTTTTGCGTATTGCCAAACTCTACACGCTCGCCAGAGACATAGGTTAATCCGGCCGCATAATATGGCCGTAGATTCGTACCGTAAAATGACCATGTTCTCTTTAGACCGAGCAGCATTTCAGTCGTGGTGCCATTGTTTTCTTGATAGCTTAGGTCAACATCTTGTTCATCCCGCGCATCGGCCGACCAATACACGCCAGTAGCAATACTGACAGGCCAGCTGTCCGGCTGAAAATCCACAGCCAACCCGAGTTCCATCTGCTCTTCAAATGGCTTCCACACAGCGTCATCTTCCATATTCTTGACACCGACAAAGCCACTGACCCTTGTTGTAAGCGCTTCAACATTAAAACTAAACGTAATGAGACCGGCAGCAAGGAGCGCTATATTTCTGTTCATTGTTATATCCATCATCTTCAGACTATATAGTTTGTTACTCATCCAGTAACGTAATAGAAATGACTGTGATGATAGATTTACTCAACCTCCTTTCATATTGCTGTATGTCTCTAGTTCTTAATGACATTTGTCATATTGAGCTAATTACGCATCTCACTTACCTACACAAATACAAAAATGTAACATTCCGTTATATATCAACAGCACGATTAGAATTATTCGATTTAGATAAAAAACACTCAACGTCAGTTATTTTTTCAAGCATTAACGAGACAGTTCAATATGACTAAGGGTATGAGTTTTGTGTTCAGCGTTACTTTATTAACGGCAACACTGCCAGGGTGTTATTCAACAGCAACGGACAACGTCACACATAATTTGGTCGGCGTATGGGAGTCAAATACTTATGGGTTATTATTAGAAATAAATGAATACGAGCATGTGTTTTACCGCAACGTCGGCGATCTTTGTCTAACTGTTCCCCTCGATGAAATGATTGGGTTTAGCCATCAAGAGCTGTTAAACAATACGATTTTGAATGATGACCGCTCGACAATAATTACAAAAATAAATAATAGGAAATATCAGGGAATTGAAATGATTAATATTGGTGATTTACCTAATACCTGTCGCAAACATATATAACTAAAGCTCTCTCCCCGTAAATACAGTCGAATATAGGATGTAAATATGTTTTGTAAGCACTCAACCGTATTTAGAGTAAAGCGTAACTTCTGGCAACGTCTGTTTTATAAAAGTATCTATCAGTGCTCAATATGCAAGCAAACCATCAAGCTATAAATGAAAGCCGGCTCTCCTGCAAACTAAACACTCAATTGAACCTAACATCTTCTGGTGATTTTGTTACTATTTAAAACAATTACCAGAGAGGTTGACGAAAGGTATGAGCGATAGAACACGACATAGACTGGAACAAGCACTGCTTTTTATTGATCACAATCTAGATAAGAAACTATCTGCCGAGCAAATTGCTCAGCATGCATGTCTATCAAGCTTCCACTTCCAGCGTATGTTTCGTGCTTATTTGGGAGAGTCTGTCAGCCAATATGTGTTACATCGACGACTTGAGCTAGCAGCCAGACAGCTTCTGACTCAACCTGACTTAGGCGTACTCGATATAGCACTGTGTTCAGGCTTCGAAACCCACAGTGCTTTCACCCGCGCTTTCAGACAACAGTTTTCTGTCAGTCCAAGTGAGTTTCGCCTACAGCCGACAAAGGCCGAGTTTAGCCATGATAGGTCTAGACCTTTTTTACACACCGAAACGACGAAGAATCCACAACTGAAGGTTGAAATCCGATCGTTGCCTGATCTTCATTACAACTACAAATCAACCCAAGGTACCGTTGACGGAACATTCCTCAAACAGGATCAGGCAACTATCGCTTCCGATTTTCAGCAACTCAGCCAACAGCCTCGACTATATGGTTTAGCGAGTGCATTTCCATCCAGCCCCCAAAGCCTGAATGACAGCCATGCAAACGTCTTATACGGCGCAATTTACCCGCAGCAGCAAGCATCTAGCTGGAGCTCAAACTGGCTTCGAATCGAAACAGGTTTATGGGCGGTATGTATACACAAAGGCAGCTACGATTACCTATACCAGACTTGGAATCAGGCTTTCAGAGCCTGGTTCCCAAACTCAGACTATGAACTAAGGGATACCCTCCCGTTTGAACTCTACCTTACCTCTCCGGCCACAACACCAGAAAAAGATTGGCTCACGCAGATTTACATACCGATAAAAACCGCAGGATCGGAACAGCTGACATAGTGAAACCTTGGTGTAATTAGTCCTATCTAACTTAGCAAGGACGAAACCTATGACTGTTCATCAACTAACTGCCGTTCAAGCTTGTAAGCACCTCCAACAAGGAAAAACAAGCCCGCATAGGCTCAAACAGCACTTACTGAACCGGATATCACAGCTAGACCCAGATCTCGGCGCTTTTATTTACCAAGATCACATCCAGGCCAATACCCCGTCATCACCTTTGGCTGGCTTACCAATTAGCTTCAAGGATCAGTTCCATATCGAAGGTTTCCCCTGCAGCTTTGGGCTTCCCCAAACAACAGTCAGTAAAGTCACAGCACCTGTTGCCGCCAAGTTATTTCAGCAAGGTGCCAGCCTACTCGGCAAAACCAGCCTTCCCCCCCTCGCCATGGATTTCCAAACAAGTAACAAGATTCGTGGCTTCTGCAATAACCCGTGGCACCAAGACTATACCAGCGGTGGCAGCAGCGGTGGCGGAGCAACTGCTGTGGCCTCAGGGATGAGTTTTGTCGATATCGGTACCGACTTAGCAGGTTCTTTGCGAATTCCTGCCAGCTTCTGCGGCGTATACAGTTTGCTACCCAGCGAAGGAGCATTGACTAACAAAGGGATCTTTATCAAGCCAGATGTCTCCTTGCCACACTTTGCCCGTCCGGGCCCTCTTGCAAGACACCCAGAGGATTTAGCATTGATCTGGCAAAGCCTTAAGGATGACGACAAAGTAGAACCCGGCGGGCGCTTGCATTTGGCTTTTTGGCAGCAGGCGGAAGATCTTCCTCTCGACACCGACATCTGTAACCTGATGAATCAGGCAATTAAACAATGGCAGGAGGCAGGGCATCACTGCCATCAATCAAAACCCGAACAACTGAGTTTTGTCGATGCCTGGCAGGCATATGGGCGCATCATGGGGTATGAAACATCCGGCCTGATGAACCCTTTTATTAGGTGGCTCACAATCTTATCAGGGAAAAGCAGCAGTCACCGTTCCCCTCACTTTTTGGCCAATGTAATGCAGGGTTATCGACGAAATAAGCTGGAATATCAACAAGCCCTTACTATGCGAGAAAACTTGGTTAAGCACTGCCAAACATTTTTCCAGCAATATGATGCCTGGATACTACCGGTAACGTGCTGCACAGCCTTCAAGCATATAAGTCCAAGTTCTGAAAATGGGCCCAATAGAGACTATAAAATCCCTTTAGCCGTCAACGGAATGGAATTGAACTATCTTGATGCGCTGACTGCATATACGACACCTATCAGCCTGATCGGCCACCCTGTTGTCACTATGCCCATAGGCCTGGACAGCAACGGGCTGCCTGTGGGTCTTCAATTAATTGGGCAAATGAACGGAGAGGCTAAGCTCCTGCAAATAGCAGAAGAGTTATCCAACTATATTGAGATGCCCGCATGTCCTGCAATGCTTGAATAAATGCGATAAAAGGAAACCGCAAAGGAAATAGGTGGTACGCGACATCAATATGCCACCTATTATGCCATAGGGGTGTAATAGGAATATTAGCACCAACTCTCTATCACACCCATGCAGAAGTAAACCTATTCAAAAACCTTTGACATTTGTCATCGCAAACATGTTATTGCGCACACTTATCCTATTAGCCGTGATGAAATAAACTTTCAGAAGTTTGCATCCTTTTAATACGATAATTCAAAATAGCTAATATTAATATCAACAACAAGCAAGAACTTACTTGATACTAATTAAGGAACATAATACCAAAAATAGCCCATTCGCTTCAGGTCCACCTCCCTGCAACCATGACAAGAAGTAATCAGTCCGACTAAGGAGCCGTCATGTCACCACAGGATTGTACAGACCTTCCCCCAATGGGATTCGCCGAATTTAACCGTCTCCTTGATAGCGAACTGTCTGTCGAGACTGAAAACAACGATATCCGCATAAATAGGGATAGATGTTGTAATCGCGATATAGATACAGCAACGGAACAATCAACGCATCGGTTACCGGACAACCAAAAAACTCCCGCAATAAAGCGGTAGGCATTTATATTTAGGAGAATGACATCATGTCGCGTGGTTCAACAGCCAAACTATGTGTGCTTAGTTTTATTATATTGGTTGCAGGGTGTCGTGAGTCCTCCAATAATTCAACGATTTCCAGTACACAAACTGCCTCAACTTGCCAAAATCGAATAGAAGAACTGAGAGCATCGCAAATTGCACAACAGTGTAACGTAGCTATTATCAAAAGTATTCCCGCCGGTAGCGGTGAAGTATTCTTGTTACTTGAAACACTCTCTGATCTTAAAAGGTTCCCAGGTAGAAGGCATCTTCATCGCCTGGATAACAATTGGAACACTGTTATGGAGTATAAAGTCTCGGATGATGAAAGCTTATTAGATTTTGAATTGCACCCTTCTGGCGAAATAAGTTTAATGATAGTTTCTACAACAGGTTATACGCTTCGCCGAATTAATGCCGAAGGCAACCTGCTTACTGAAGCAGTCATACCTGACACTTCACCACCATCATTCTCATTGAATGTTGTCGATATTGAGGTTTCTGGCGAAACCATACTAGCTGCTGCGCGAAATACAGATTTCTCGGTTCATTTACATAAGTTTAGCTACACAGCTTCGACGGGCTATTTGCAAAACTGGACGGTACTCATTGAGCCTGCGATTCCCTTTCTTCCATGGTTAATGACTGGTGGAAGTTATGATACCTTCGAGCAATTAGTACAACCTTATCAAGTTTTCCTAGCTCTCGACCAACAGAACAATGCTTATGTTGTTGTACCTGGCCTCAGCCAGTTGTTTTATCACCATAATCAGCATTTTAATGAAAACATCGAATATATAGGGCAAGGAGATGAGTTAGCAGCTCCCTGGCCTCAAATGGATCCAATCATTACAAAAGTCACAACGAGTGGTGAACGAACTTATACCAGTGTCGTTGGTACAGACTTACCTGATGAGGTTTACGGCGCTAAAGTCATTAATGACTTCCTCTACATTTTTGGCCGAACAACCCGAGAGCTAGGCACACACTGGGATGCGTTTATTGCCACAATGAAAATCGATTCAGGTGCCTCGAATTATACCCATAACATTGATATCGATGATGGAGATATTATTTACGATGTCGCTCTACTTCCGAACGGCAACATCTTTGCTGTAGGAGCTACGGCTTGGGCACAAAACCCTTACGGATTTAGCGTATCGGAAAACAGTACAAAACTGGCTGCATTGATTGATTCCTACGGTAAGTTAATCCATACCGTTACACTCTCTGATGGAGATAGGCACAATCAGTTGCGATCCGTATCGCTAGTAACTGAAAATAGGTTATTACTAGGGGGCTTTGAGAATGGTCCAGGTACACACTCAGGCGATGCAGATCACTCACTGGTGAAGGCTGACAGCTATCTTCAAGCCTACGCAGTTCCATAATAGGTCGGCGGGACTATTGGCATCTATCATTGAGCTATTAAGAGATTTTATGGAAATTCCTGTGTATTCGGCGCTATTTCTCCGAGAGAATTTGAATATGGACGTAATAATATTAAATGGTGCAAGTAGCTCAGCTAAAAGCTCTATAGCAAAGCAACTTCAATCACTTCTTGACGAATATTATCCGCACATCGGGATCGATACCTTTATTTCGATGATGCCTCAGAGATGCAATGAACTATCACAAGCGAACCAAATTTCTGATGGTTTCTATTGGGAACCAGTAATATAGACGACGTTTATGTTCATAGAATCAAAAAGGGTGAATACGCTAAACATGTTAACCAGTCCTACCACTCAGCTGTAAAGCACCTAGTAGACACAGGTCTAGAATTAATAGTTGATGACGTAATGGATGGTACTGAAGAGCAAAAAGTTGGAAGGATGTGTTAGGGTCTACGAGGTATCTATTTATCGCTGTGGAGTGTAATGTAAATATACTTATGCAACGTGAAATTGATAGAGATGACCGAATGAATAGTTCAGCTGTTGAACAAAAAAGCAGAGTCCACAAAGGTGTTAATTTTGATTTTTCAGTTTCAACGACTACTGCGTCTCCACGAGAGTGCGCACAACAAATAGTAAATTACATAACGAAAGTCAAAATGTAACCTCCTTCTAGCAGAAGGTGCAGTATGACAAATGTCTCGGAAACGGCCATGTCAGATTAGAAGAAAAGTCGTTTTCGCAAGTACAATGTTCTGGTCGATGAAACACTCGCAGCCTTCCGTGCATTGAACATATTTACAAGGCTAGGTTTGCATAAAATACAGCGTAGCTTGATTGGCCTATTTTTAGATTTAATAAACTAAGTTATGCCGTGCACATAACAGGAAGAGCATGTCATACGATGACATTTATTTAAGCACTGACTAAGATACGGGCATCGAAATTACCTATGCTTTTTCTATATTTCTGTGCCATAACAAAAGCTATAGTACTCTGGTTTATCATCGATAAAAACTTGATGACTCATTACCAAATCAATATCTTCATCAATAAGGCCTGCAGAAATAAGATGTCGACCACTTTTCTTAAGTAGGCAAAAAAGATGAGTACCACAGTACTTACAAAATGACCGCTCAGCCGATTCAGAGGAAGAAAATCGGCTTATAAACATATCACCACCTATCACAACGTCTACTCCGCCATCTAAAGATAGTAACGGTCCACTGCTCCATTTGCGGCAAATACAGCAATGGCATGACACGACATGTAACTTTACAAATGTCGCCTCAATAGTCACTTTTCCACAGAGGCAGCTACCGGATGCTGGTTGTTGCCCACTCACACGTTGCTCCTTATACCCATGGCATTCCTACTTACTAAGGCGGCGATTTAGCCAATCTCCGACAAAGTCATCAGCCACAAGGATTATCGAGAAATGATTTTGATTGTCCACAAGCAAGATATCACTGTCTGCCTGCTTGCTCTGGTATTGTTTTACAAAATCAACCGTTTTCTGTGCATCAAATGCTTCATCTTTATTCCCCATCCAGAACCCGAAACTTAGTAACGATGCTATTTGCGATTGCGGATCATCAGGCGTCAGGGCATTTGCCATATTAACAGTGTTAAAGGCAACCAACTTTGGATTATTGTCCAATACCTCACCAGGGTAATTGAACTGCACGGCTTTATCATGTCCGGAAAATAAACCGCCACTGATACTATTAATAATAAATGAAGAAGTATTAACGTCAGTGAACTGAAAATGGCTGCCTTCTTTGTCAGTTTCAGATTTATAGCCAAAATACGGCGCAATAAAAGTGTAGCCCTCAACAGGCACTCGTTCTTCCCATGACGAGTAATTCAGCACCAATCCAGCGCCGCTAGAATGCCCGCCGAGAAAGACTTTCTTTCCAGGGTGCTGGGATTTAACAAACTCAATCATATCGCTGATATCTTGCCAAACACGTTGTTTCGAGGGGCTATCACCTCTGTCGCCTTGAGAGTCTCCATGCCCTCTAAGGTCAGGGGTGTAAACAGCAATATCATATTTAGTTTCAAGGCCAACGGCTAAGTGGTTATACAACACACCACTGTGGGCTCCTCCACCATGGTAGAAAATAAATACGGCCTTCGGGCT
>NZ_JAKRFQ010000372.1 GCF_022347985.1 Photobacterium sp. OFAV2-7 | reverse complement strand
CATGCCAGGTACTTCTTGAGCAAAGGCAATCAGCTCGTCGTTACTTAGCCCTTTGCTATGAATCACTAAAGATTCACAACGGCTATTGATTAGTAGCTCAATGGCTTCTCGTTCGGTATCAGCATGATGGTAACCATTACCGATTAGAAGATGTTTGCCATTGTGGCGGGCTACACCGTCGACAGCTTTAACTAGGGCACCGAAAAAAGGATCGGAGACATCACCCACCAGTATTCCCATGGTATTGGTCGATTGACTGACCAAGGCGCGTGCATTGGCGTTTGGACGATACCCCAGTTCGCGCATAGCCTGATTGACAGCGTCTATCGCCTTTAGGCTGGCCTTGGGAGACTTGTTGATGACTCTTGAAACAGTCGCAACGGAAACTCCGGCCTCTTTTGCTACATCTTTTATAGTTGCCATAAATTACCTCTATATTGCCAGCCACGTCATTAAACATTGGTTGTGAAAATAAGGCAAATCGAGATTACATTATTGAAGGGTTTGTAGGTTCTAATCTCTTACTAATCATATCACAACGATATGTAAACGTTATCATAATGAGGTCATAAATTAAATAAGAGGCCCAATATAGGACTGGTTTTGAGATGAGTGACAAGGTTTATCTCTTGCTTACTCACATGTTTCAATGGAACTATTCTCTTGGCTTAGGATCAGAGCTGTCAGAAAAATGTGATCAAATCGTAGTTTTACATTAAATAATCATTATTAGGGTAAACGTTTCCATTAGTGTCGCTTTGATCACAGATCATTTCGCTAACACATACTAAGCTTACTCACAATGTAAAGCAGAAAGGGATTTATAGCTTAGCAAGAACTAGTCGAGATTTATTCTCGTTTTTTATTGTTAAATTGTGTAAACGTTTCCACTTTATGTGTGTTTTAGCTTCATCAATAACATGAAACAGCTCTACAAATGAGGAATTAACCATGGATTCAGCAATTCAGCTCGTAGTGTTCTTCGCACTCACAGCGCTGGTCGGCTATTTAACGTATCGCAAGTGTGCCGAGGCCGGCCCGCGTGGTGATGGAACAAAAGATTACTTTCTGGCAGGTGGTGGCCTGTCTTGGGTATTTATCGCCGGCTCTATTACACTGACTAACTTAAGTACCGACCAATTGGTGGGCATGAATGGTAACCAGATGGCACTACTTGCAATCTGGGAGTTATGTGGCTTTATTGGCTTGTTAATTCTGGCAAAAGTCTTTGTACCGATTTACTACAAGTATAATTGTACGACAACGACGGAATTACTTGAGCGTCGCTATAACAGTAAGCACATTCGTGCGACGGTAGGTAGCCTTTTCTTGCTTGGAAACATTTTTATCTATCTGCCAGCAATGCTATATGGTGGTGCGCTATTTATGCAGACCATGTTTAATGTTGAGATTGGTCTGATGCCTATCGCCATTATGTTTGCTGTTGTCGGCTCGGCTTACGCAATTTTTGGTGGATTACGTGCTGTTGCCGTATCGGATACCTTCAGCGGTGTTGGTCTTCTGGTGATGGCCGTTCTGATTGTAATCCTAGCGCTGAGTGCGATTAACTTTGACTTCTCGGGCATTCCTGCAGAACGTCTAACACTGATTGGTGGTCCAGATTCGCCAGTGCCATGGCCAACTCTGTTTACCGGTATGTTGTTTATCCAGATTTTCTACTGGAGCACGAACCAGACCATTACTCAGCGTGCGATGGCAGCTAAGAATGTTAAAGAAGCACAGAAAGGCGTATTTGCAGCAGCTTTCATTCGTATCCTCATCGTACCGGCAATTGTGGTTATCCCTGGTATTGTCTCTTACAAACTATATGGCCAAATCGGTGATGCGGCATATGGGCGTATTGTCGGTGATCTATTGCCTAGCTGGTTATCTGGTGCATTTGCAGCCGTGATGGCAGCGGCGGTATTAACTAGCTTTAACTCTGTACTGAACTCATCCGCAGCACTTTATGTATGTGATATTCACCAGAAATACTTCAATGAAACACCAAATGTAAAACGCCTGAGTACTGTTGTATCAATCAGCTTTGTACTGCTAGCAGTGTTCCTTGTTCCAGCATTTGCAACCGCAGACAGCTTGATTAACTTACTACAGCAGCTAAATGGTCTACTAAGTATGCCGATTCTGTCAGCATTTATTACCGGCCTACTGTTCCGTAATGTTCGTGCAGAAGCGGTGATTATGTCAGTGGTATTTGGTACTGCGCTGTATGGTTTCTTTACCTTTGGCTGGACGCCTATTCACTATATTCACTTAATGTTTGTCACTCTGATTGCCTGTGTCATCTTTGCTCTTGGTGTGAATAAGTTTGTATTCAAGAATAAGGCTGAGCTTGTATTTGGTAAGAACGAAGAACTGGAGGCGGCAACTGAGACAAATTAATCAAATAGCATTGGCTATTGTCGCTGAAGTTTACTAATGAATCGGGCGCTTCTTCGGAAGTGCCCGTCTTTCGCAAGAGAAGCGAGAAAGGCTAAGGGATGAACGGTCAACTTGTTCACCTCCCAAGTAACGTAGCCAGCCTTATTATCACCTCCTATTTTATGCTGGAAATTGGATCTTGGGGCAAGTGCCTTCAGAACCAGGGGTTGGGGTTTATTGCTGCTGGTGACTTGAGAGTTATTCAATGAAGTAGGCTTAACGATGTCAGTGTTAGAGACTGAATCTGTAATACTGCTGCATGTTCAGGTGCTGTAATAATAAAAATTCAGGTGGCAGTTAGCCGCCTCAGGATGAAAGATCGAAATATGACAACATTTGCTGAAGTTCTTACACGTAGAGACTGGGAAAATCCACAGTCGGTTCAGGTCAACCGTATCGCAGCGCATAGCCCTTTATTTGGCTTTAGCTCACAGGATGAAGCATTAACCAAACAATCAACGCAGCGTGTCCTGCTAAATGGTGATTGGCAGTTTCAGCTGTTTGCAGCGCCGGAAGAGGTGCCAGCCGATTTTACTGAAACAACGCTTGATGCCAGTGGTTGGAAGATGATTCCAGTTCCTTCAAACTGGCAACTGCTGGGTTTTGATAAAGCGATTTATGCCAACATTAAATATCCATTTGATGTGAATCCGCCTTTTGTGCCTAACAAGAACCCTACTGGCTGCTACCGTACATCTTTTGTAATTACAGCAGAGCAACTTGAGCAGCAAAACCGAATTATTTTTGACGGGGTTAACTCGGCTTTCTACTTGTGGTGTAACGGCCGTTGGGTGGGCTATTCACAAGATAGCCGTCTACCGGCAGAGTTTGATCTTTCCCCGTACCTAGTTGAAGGTAGTAATACCCTGGCGGTAATGGTACTGCGCTGGAGCGACGGTAGTTACTTAGAAGATCAGGACATGTGGTGGCTCAGCGGGATTTTCCGTGATGTAACCCTGTTAACCAAACCTGTACATCAAATCAAAGATGTGTTTATTACCCCTAACCTTGATGCCTGCTACCGCGACGGCTGGCTTGATGTTAAAACCCGTTTTGCAGGGCCTGAGTCGTATCAGGTTCAGATCCAATTGTTTGATGGACACAATGCCGTTTCAGAGCCATTGACAGCGAAAGCGAATGATCGGGTTGTCGATGAAAAAGGCGGTTGGAGCGATGTGTGCTTCCATCGGTTGGACGTGCGGGATCCTAAAAAGTGGAGTGCCGAAGTCCCGAGCCTGTATCGCTGTGTTGTTAGCCTGTTGAATGAAAATGGCGATGTGGTTGATATTGAAGCCTATGATGTTGGTTTTAGAACCGTAGAAATACGTGGAGGGCAGCTTCGCTTGAATGGCCAACCTTTGCTTATTCGTGGGGCCAATCGTCATGAACACCATCCTGAGCATGGTCATGTTGTGACTGAAGCCGATATGATCCGCGATATCAAGCTGATGAAGCAATACAATTTTAATGCCGTTCGGACTGCCCATTATCCGAACCACCCTCGTTGGTATGAATTATGTGACGAGCTGGGGCTATATGTTTGTGACGAAGCCAATATCGAAACCCATGGGATGTTTCCGATGGGGCGGCTGGCTTCTGATCCAAGCTGGACACATGCATTCATGACTCGACTGACCCAGATGATTGAGCGTGATAAGAACCATCCTTCAGTGATTATCTGGTCGCTGGGTAATGAGTCTGGCCATGGAAGTACGCACAATGCCATGCACGCATGGGCTAAAGATTTTGATCCTTCGCGCCCGGTGCAATATGAGGGGGGAGGTGCTGATACCTCTGCCACAGATATTATTTGCCCTATGTATTCTCGTGTTGATCAAGATCAGCCATTTGATGCGGTACCAAAATGGGCCATTAAAAACTGGATTTCCCGTCCGGATGAAAACCGTCCCTTGATCCTATGTGAATATGCCCATGCGATGGGTAATAGTTTGGGAAGCTTTGACAAATACTGGCAAGCCTTCCGCGAATTTCCTCGTCTGCAAGGTGGATTTATCTGGGACTGGGTCGATCAGGGAATAAGTAAATGGGATGAGCAGGGCCAGCATTACTGGGCTTATGGCGGTGATTTTGGGGATGAGCAAAATGATCGTCAGTTCTGTATCAATGGCTTGGTATTTCCTGACAGGACACCGCATCCTGGGCTGGAAGAAGTCAAACATGCTCAGCAGTTCTTCCAGTTTAAGGTCCTGGAAGATTCAGAGTCATCGATGACGGTTGAAGTACAAAGCGAGTGGCGTTTCCGTACCACGGATAATGAGCTGCTGCGATG
>NZ_JAKRFQ010000371.1 GCF_022347985.1 Photobacterium sp. OFAV2-7 | reverse complement strand
AGCGCAATAGTGATGTGCTATTTGTTTAATATTGAGATCTGATCATGAAATTATATTTCACATTGTGTTAGCTTTTATGGTGCATAATGTTGAAGGAGTATTATATGCAAGATGCAAACGCTAGGTTTCCTCTTACAGCTAGGATATTAATCCTAAGGCAATTCCTCTGGGGAGCCGCTTTCTATGGTACGTATGTCTTATTAACGAAATTCTTTCTGGTTGAGCTAAATTATAGTGAAGCCGACACGATTATGATGTTGGGGGCATTTGGTGCAGTTGGCCCTGTATTCTCAGCTGTCGGTGGTTTTGTAGCCGACCGATATATCGGTGCATTCCGGGCGGTGTATATCGGTTATACCGCTTATACAATCGGCTTCTTTACGCTTGGTCTTGGCGCTTCCCAACTCAATATTCCGATGAGTATTTTCGCCATTGCGTTAATTGGCTATGCTCGAGGGCTGTCAGCAACTTGTCCGACAGTGCTGTTCGGTAACTCCTATTCGGCAACGAATCGAGAGTCGTTCCAGCAGGGTCTAACCATTAACTATTCGATAAACAACCTGGGATCTTTTTTATCGCAGTATCTATTTCCGTTCATGGTTGCGTATCTTGCCTATCAAGGTAACTTCTTTATCTCATCGTTCCTGATGATGCTGACTCTGGTTTTATTTTTTACATTCAGAAAAAGGTTTGTTGAAGCTGGTAACGATTTAGATAAGCGTCCGGTCAGTCTGAAGGTGTGGGCTGGCTTTATTATCGGATCGGCGGTTATGCTTCGCCTAGTGTACTTTATCTTCGATAACCTGGAAGTCGGAAAATACTTGCTGTACTCACTAGGTGTCGTGGTCATTTTGTATTTCATCTATGAGATAACACGCGCAACTGTCGCCTATCGCTATAAGATGTGCTGCGTACTCATCATGATTTTTGTTTTCATGGTGTTCTATTTCTACTATGGCCAAATGCTGACGTCGATGAATATCTACGCCATCAATTTGATGGGTGATCAGTTGTTAGGCTTTATTCCAATTAGGCCAGAGTCGAACGTCGCGTTTAACCCGCTTTGGTGCTTCGTGTTGGGCGGACCGGTCATCTATCTTTATGACTGGCTCGAGAAAAAAGGTTATTCACCAACTATTCCGACTAAGTTTGTCGCAGCGTTTGGCCTGACTGCAATTGCATTTGCGCTATTGGGCCTATCAACCAGTTTTGTTGGTGACAACGGCAAGATTGCTGCTGACTGGATTTTATGGGTGAACTTCTTCCAGTCGTTTGCCGAGCTGATTGTGGGTGCGCTGGGCGCCGGTTTCATTTTTGAAATGGTACCGCGTTACTTGTCTGCGTTCTCGATGGGGCTTCGTGCTGTGGCGTTGTCGTTGAGTGGTATCGTTGCGGCGGTGATTTCGACCAAAATTGCCTTGCCAAAGGATCAGGTGTTGACGCCTGAAATTATCGAAGGTGTTTACGCCAGCTATTTCTATAACTTGGCTATTCTTGCGGTTGTGATGGCCGTTGTAACCTTGGGCTTGTCTAAACTGATCGCCAAACTGATCCGTAAAGGTGAAGAGTTGGAGCAACAGGAAGCAGGGCGGGATATTGCAACTGATCATTAATAACGACGTTTAATTATGTCGAGCGCCAGCCAGTAGGCTGGCGCTTTCAATTGGCACTATTCTGGGGTGCCTGTTGTCAGATTCCCTTTGAGCATCCCTTCTTTGCGATATGTGTCATTTTGTTCCTAAGCCTTGCACACGTTATTGATACTTTTCATATCTAGATCTCATAAATGCAAAAAAGCGCATATCCAATATGCTATTAATCGAATAACAGCGTTTTGATCATGAAACGATATCTTGCAGTGTGCTACTTTTTGCAGCGCATAATATTGAAGGAGTATAGTATGCAAGATGCAAACGCTAGATTTCCGTTTATGGCTAGAGTTTTAATCCTACGTCAATTTTTGTGGGGTGCGGCTTTTTATGGAACTTATGTACTACTAACGAAGTTTTTTCTTGAAGAGTTAAATTACAGTGAAGCAGATACTATCATGATGATGGGTGCTTTTGGTGCTGTGGGACCGGTCTTTTCTGCTGTCGGCGGTTTTGTTGCCGACAGGTACATCGGCTCATTCAGGGCGGTCTACATTGGTTATACGACTTACACCATCGGCTTTTTCTTATTGGGGTTAGGAGCCAGCGATCTCAATGTTCCTCTGAGTATTTTCTCCATTGCTTTAATTGGCTATGCCCGAGGTCTATCGGCAACCAGTCCAACCGTATTGCTCGGTAACTCTTACTCGGAAACTAACCGTGAAGCATTCCAGCAGGGCTTAACGGTTAACTATTCAATCAATAACCTGGGTTCGTTTTCATCCAAGTATCTGTTCCCGTTTTTGGTTGCCTTCCTTGCCTATCAAGGCAACTTCTACATTGCATCCGGCTTAATGTCGCTGACACTGGTGCTATTTGTCATCTTCCGTAAGCAATTTGCGGCGGTGGGTAACGATATTGACCGTCGTCCGGTTGACCTTAAAACATGGGTTTGTTTCGTAGTAGGCTCGGCGGCAATGCTAGGTTTGGTCTTTTGGGTGTTCTCGAACCTGGACGCCGGCAAATACCTGCTATACACCCTGGGCGCGTGCGCGATCATGTATTTCATTTATGAAATTACCCGTGCAACAGCAGCCTACAAATATAAGATGTGTGGCGTTCTGATCACTATCTTTATTCTGATTGTTTTCTATTTCTATTATGGTCAGATGCTCACTTCAATGAACATCTATGCGATAAATTTGATGGGCGATCAGCTACTGGGCTTCATTCCAATCCGACCGGAATCTAACGCGGCATTCAACCCGCTATGGTGCTTCATTCTTGGTGCACCTGTGATTTATATCTATGCTTGGTTGGAGAAAAAAGGGTTTTCACCAACAATTCCAACCAAGTTCGCTGCTGCCTTTGTATTTAGTGCCATGGCTTTTGCGCTGTTGGGACTGTCTACCCACTTTGTCGGAGATGATGGCAAGATCTCAGCAGACTGGATTCTTTGGGTTCACTTCTTCCAGTCACTGGCTGAACTGATTGTTGGCGCGCTAGGTGTTGGTTTCATCTTTGAGATGGTGCCACGTTACCTGTCGGCGTTTGCTATCGGCCTACGTTCTGTTGCGTTGTCGCTCAGTGGCATTCTGGCAGCGGTGATCTCGACCAGGATTGCACTGCCGAAAGATCAGGTGTTGACTCAAGAGATCATTGAAGGCGTGTATACCAGTTACTTCTATAATCTAGCCATTCTTGCTGTGGTGATGGCATTTGTAACCTTGCTGCTGTCTAAAGTGATTGCGAAACTGATCCGTAAGGGTGAAGAATTGGAGCAGCAGTCATCAGGTAATGATGTTGCGACTGATCACTAAGATTTGCTAATCAAAGTAAACGCCAACCATTGAAAATGGCTGGCGTTTATTATGGTTCCTTTCCCGATTAATTACTTCATTGCTAAAGCTTTTTTAGTTTCCCTGCTCTCAAGCGAAATAGTTGCTTGGGTAGAAGCCATGTCGACGATATCGACTTTCAGTTTTCCCTTGCCCAGTAACTCATCGACGAGTTTTTGCGGGAATGGCCAGTACTTCAGGTTGGCACTAAGGGTGATATCGCCTGTTACTTCTTCCGGAACAAGGAAGGTGTAGTCAACGATCGAGTATCCATTGGGCAGAATTCGAGTGTCCGACAGTATTCTGTCCACTTCCCAGACATTGAGATCAACCACATTGCCGTTGGCATCGCCTAGAGTGACTTTAAAGTTTTGTGTTCCTGCTTCGGTGTGCCCGTCTACAATAGCCCCAGAACGATAGATTGAAACCTGGTTTTCGGCTTTGACATCGAAATCTACCCACACTTCTCTTCCTTCAGGAAAGCCGGTAGGCAATTTGTGTCCGGCACCAACATTGGCCACTTTGACCTTGATGGTTGCCAGCTGGCCGGGAGTGAATGACTCAGGCAGTTCGATAAACTCGATGGTCGCGGCTGAGCGAAGCATTTCGCGAGCAAGCTCGGCGCTGTCGGGATCTCCGAAATACTGATGCAGGGTAGAGTTACCGCCGGTAAATTCATGAGAATAAATGTGTTCGCGCTCTTTGCCCATAATGGCAGAGCGGCCCGGATTATCTTTAATGCCAGGCCCAGGTGTCATATGACAGTCCTGACAGTGAATGCCTTTCTCGTTGTACGCACTTTCCTGCCATTCGTCGTAGGTGCGTTCGATGGGCGTACTGTTGAAAGGGTGGGAGACGTTATGGCAGACCGAACAAAACTCCGATTTGGTATGAAGATCGGAGAACTCGGTTTTGTGGTAAGGTGATACCGCATCGGTGCGCGGGCCTAATTTCACGTGCTTCTCTTTGTTGGGGGAGAGTATATAGGCGCCGTTATCATTACCGCTGATGCCTACAATGTTATGGCAAACCTCGCAGTTGACGCCGGGGAGATGCTCATCGCTATCAAGCATTTCTGCCGTTGCCTGCATGCTGGTCATTCCTATTGGGCTATGACAGGCAATACAGAAATTATCAACTTGCCCATCTGTGGCTTTGCTGGCCCGCTTGAATAACGCTTTGTAGATAGGATCCTCCCACGAGTTTGCCATCACAGAGCGTTCCCACTGCTGGTATATCTCATTGTGACAGCCTTTACAGATTTCAGGGTTTTCGAACATATCTGGGGTGAGTTGCTTGCCATTTG
>NZ_JAKRFQ010000370.1 GCF_022347985.1 Photobacterium sp. OFAV2-7 | reverse complement strand
AGGAAGCTTAACTTCCTCACCTTCGGTAAGCTCAGCAAGCTTAATAACCGCCTTGTTATCCTTTACCGAAATTGTCTTGCCACCAGAAAGACGAATAGGCTCACTGACATCATGTGCGAAATGAACCACAACGCCACCTACTTCAGGCATAAACCAGCTTGAGAACATCCCGCCCAGATCAGATAACAGTTTATCCATCTGCGGAGCAAGGGTAGCAATTTCCGCCTGGTTAATACTTTGCCCATAGTCTTTGTTGGCTATAACCTGCATGGAAAGGTCGCAAGTGATTCCATCATCAATCACAAACGTCACATCCGGGTTAGCCTGACGCAGGTTAGAGTCGATGGGAACAACCAGTTCATTGTTCTCGGGGATCACCAACTCTTCGTAGTGTTTTTCTTTGCGCATCGAGCCCTTATGAACAGTACAAACAGTGCCGTCTTCCTGATTTAACAAGAAAAAGGCAATACGCACATCCTCATGGCCTTCTTTGACATTCTGTTTCAGCTTGCCATAGAGCGAGCTATAGCGCATTTCAATATTTTGGGCACTAGCATCCTGAGCATAGACAGACGCTGTGGCAAACATGCCAGCTAAAAGCCAATGGGTTAACTTCATCCTTTATCCTTGGCGCCAATATTTATTGTTATGTTTGATCATGGACTGTATTTCATCTACATATGCCTGACCACGTTCTGAGTAACGGTTTAGCCCTTCAGCTAACTTGGTACCTTCAATAATCTGGCCGGTACGACGCTGAGCCGCTCGAATATCACGCAAATCAGAATAGGCGCGATTTCGGTTCACATTCATGAAGTATGCCTGTACAGATAAATACGCCGAATCAAACACCGCCACTTCATGGGTTGCGCCATTTGTACGTGAAGCTGGTACTAAACCGCAACCCGCACGATAACACCATTGACCAAAATAGTTATTACCTTCAACAGCAAAGCGTGATGTACCCCACCCCGATTCATTGGCGGCCTGGCTTAATACAAGTTCTTCAGGTAGCACATCGACACGTTTCAACATTTCATTGAGCCATGACTTGGCGATAGTTTTAGCCGCACTATCTCCCTCTAGCGCAACCTGATACATTTTGCCGAGCTTGGCCGCGTACTCATACTCTTCACTATCGATCTTATCTTCCGAGTCAAGCTTGGCCTGAATGCTCAACAAAAACTGCCGCTCTCTTTCAACCTGCTTATTCTCATGCTCAACAGCAGGTCGAAGAAAATCAAAGAAAGCTGCTTTCTTCTGGTTTACATCCTTAAAGGTTCTGAAATCGGGTTTGGATGTATATGAAGCTTTTATTTCCGTATCATCGACAGCTTCTGTTAAAAGGTTCTCTGGTGGTGTTTCGCCACAGCCTGCAAGGCCTGTAATCAGCGCCAATAGCGCAAGGTTGTTCCTTGTTGTTTTTATCACGCGTTAAAGACCTCAGAGTCGTCTGATGTTGTAGTGTCGTCGTCACTGCCCTTTTTCATTGAAGTTACCTGCAGCGTAATACCAAACAGATTACGGTAGACAAGCCCCTTAACATTAAAGAAGAAAGGTATTGTCCAAATCAGACCGACGCCGGCTGTTGCAAAAGAAATGAAGAACATGATCAATACGACGAGATAAATCGCAGTCATCGGCATAAGCTTTCTGACTGTTGCAACCAGAGAGTACTGAATCGCTTTCAGCGGAGTAATGCGCTTTTCACACACCAGGATGATCGCCAGGCTAAAGCCCATAGACAGGAACAAACCGATTATCGGGAAAATAGCATTTCCGATCCCCTGCAGCGAGGAAGTCAACAACATGGTCACAACAGAAACCAGGGTAAACGAGAACCCCTTAACCAGGTGACTGGGCTTGGTTGGCAGACCTACAGCATGATTCAACGCCATCAGGCTAACGCCTACATATAGCGGAGCACTCAATACATCTGACCAGAAGTTCGCCATGTAACCAGCTTGAACAATGTCTGAAGAAATCTCACCGCCAGCCACAATGGCTTCAAAAAACAATGAGGCATCACCAAGCTGCACCTGAAGACCAAGCATCAGAAGCGCAACCTGTGCCAGAAACAAGCCGATGATGGCAGGCAGAAACGAGAGGAAATTCTTGGCCGTTACCTTCCAGGCTTCCTGAAGTATTGCAAAAGCCTGAAGTTCAGAGTCCCCCTTCAGGGCTTTATCGATCGAGCCACCGACATGGAAAGTTTTGTTGTTCATTCTGTTTTATCAACTAATCAGTAATCATAGTGACGTGATTGTACGCTAGCCGGCCTCTATATAAAAATCGAACTAGCACTAAATTGTTAAAAAGGTATTAATAAAGCAATCCATTAACCGCTCTCTAAAAGCACACTTCATCAATTATGTTACCGAGTCTGCTTCCAGGTTAGTCTCAACAAAGAATTTCCAGTAGGTTTTTAATCTCTGCTCAATAGCTGTGGTCACTAGCTGAAACAAGGATTAGCTATTGTTTTTATTGTTAAAAATGTCGTTGAACATAGTATTCATTTTAATCGGTTTGCTTATATTTTTTTACCACTGAAAATTAGCAAAAAAAACCATAAAAAAACGCTTTGAATTACTAAGTTAGGAGTCTATTATGCGCCTCCTAAAATTAGCCTTTCTGTTGGGGTGACAAAATGAACCCCCTAGGTGGAGATAACGTAGAATTGAACGCTGCACAAACAACTAAAAAACCAGTGATTCAGCTAAAAGGGCTGAGCAAAGGCTTCGATGGCAAGCAAATCATCACTGGTCTTGATCTGAACGTTAATGATGGTGAATTCCTGACTATCCTAGGTCCGTCAGGCTGCGGTAAAACAACCGTATTGCGCCTCATTGCCGGTTTTGAAAACGCTGATGCCGGTCAGGTGATGATTGCCAATCAGGATGTCACCAAGATCCCAGCTGAAAACCGCCATGTTAATACTGTTTTCCAAAGCTATGCGTTATTCCCGCATATGACGGTATTTGAAAATGTTGCGTTTGGATTGCGCATGCAAAAGGTAGCCGAGAGCGAAATTGAGCCTCGAGTCACTGAAGCGCTATGTATGGTGCAGCTTGAGAGTTTTGCCTCTCGCAAACCTCATCAGCTATCTGGTGGACAGCAGCAGCGTGTCGCGATTGCCCGCGCCGTTGTCAATAAACCAAAAGTACTGCTGTTGGATGAGTCTTTGTCTGCGCTTGATTACAAACTACGTAAGCAGATGCAGATAGAGCTTAAGCAGCTACAGCGTAAACTGGGGATCACCTTTATCTTCGTTACCCACGATCAGGAAGAAGCCCTGTCGATGTCTGATCGCATCATTGTTATGCGTGACGGAAACATCGAACAAGATGGCTCACCCCGTGAAATCTACGAAGAGCCAAAGAACCTGTTTGTTGCACGCTTCATTGGCGAGATCAATGTCTTTGATGCGACGGTTAAAGAGCGTCTTGACGAAAACCGTATTCTGGCAAATGTAGAGGGCCGCTCGTCGCTTCTTCACTGCAAACTGCCCGTTGAGAATGGTGACAAGGTCAAAGTCCTGCTGCGCCCGGAAGATATTCGCCTGGAAGAAATCAATAATGACGAAACGGCGAATGGTATCGTCGGCTATGTACGCGAGCGCACTTATAAAGGAATGACGCTTGATTCTGTCGTCGAGCTGGAGTCTGGCACTTCTGTCATGGTTAGCGAGTTTTTCAACGAAGATGATCCAGACGTTGATCACTCTCTAGACCAAAAAGTGGCGATTACCTGGGTGGAAAGTTGGGAAGTGGTACTTGCAGATGAACAAGAAGCTTAATCTTCAGAACATCATCATTACTGTTATCGTTGGTTGGTTATTACTGTTTGTCTTTATTCCCAACCTGATGATCATCGGTACCAGTTTTCTTACCCGTGATGATGCAAACCTGATAGAAATGACGTTTACGCTCGATAACTATATTCGGTTATTCGATCCGCTTTACGCCAAAGTGATGCTGCACTCGTTCTATATGGCGCTGGTGGCGACCCTGCTCTGCCTGGTTATCGGCTACCCATTTGCCTACGCGATTGCAAAGATGCCAACCAAATGGCGGCCATTTATGTTGTTTCTGGTGATTGTTCCTTTTTGGACCAACTCGCTGATCCGCACCTATGGCCTGAAAATCATGCTGGGAACACGCGGTGTATTCAACAATGCCCTGCTCTATCTCGACATTATCGACAAGCCGATCCGCATTATGTACACCGAGTATGCCGTGATGGTTGGCCTGGTCTACATTCTGCTGCCGTTTATGGTCCTGCCGCTCTATTCGGCAATCGAAAAGCTGGATCATAACTATATCGAGGCAGCTCGCGACCTGGGTGCCAATAAGTTGCAGACATTTACCAAAGTGATCATCCCGCTGACAATGCCGGGCATTATCGCAGGCTGTCTGCTGGTATTATTACCGGCACTGGGTATGTTCTATGTCTCTGACCTGCTTGGCGGAGCGAAGAACCTCTTGATTGGTAATGTCATCAAGAGTCAGGTTCTCAATGCCCGTGACTGGCCGTTCGGCGCGGCAACAAGTATCGCCCTGACCATGGCGATGGCTGTCATGTTGTATGCCTACTACCGTGCAGGCAAGTTGCTTAACCGTAAAGTGGAACTGGAATAATGGGACGCGTATTTAAATTCAGTCTGATGGCTGTGGTGTATGCCTTCCTGTATACACCGATTATTATTCTGATCGTGAACTCCTTTAATGCCAGTAAGTTTGGT
>NZ_JAKRFQ010000369.1 GCF_022347985.1 Photobacterium sp. OFAV2-7 | reverse complement strand
CCTTTGTTGTGATCCCGATTGTTGCACCAATCTTGCTGAGTATGGATCTGGATCCTGTTTGGCTGGGGATCATGATTGCCCTGAACTTGCAGACATCGTTTCTGACCCCGCCGTTTGGCTTTTCGTTATTCTATTTACGTGGTGTTGCCCCGGATACGATTTCGACTCAGCAAATATACCGGGGTGTTATTCCGTTTATCGTGATTCAGCTGGTGGTGATTGGGATGCTGGCTTACTGGCCGTCTCTGGCTACCTGGCTGCCTAAGGCGGTATACGGTTAACTGCTCAGTCAGTTTGACGCTTATGCCAAGCGTCAAACTGACTAAAAGTCGTAACTCAAACTGATGGTGCTGTAAATTTCGCTGTTGCTGCTGTCGGCCGCAACGTTAGAGTTGTTGATATATTCGGTATCAAGCAGCAATGAGACCTGCGCCATGAGCTGATTCTTGAGATAGCCTTTGACGTTGGTTGTCGTATTCTCTTCACCGTAGTCGACGCGGACTTCACCACCGAGTTCGAAGCGATCATTGAGCTTTGAACTTCCTTCGAGGAAGGCGTTGGCAATAACCTCATCTTCTTTCTTGCCGGGTAAATCAGGATCGAAATCTTGTCGTTGTGAAAAACGATAACCCGGACCGGCACCAATGTTGAGTGTCGTATCTTCTTCGTCAATGAGGGTTGCACCGAAGCCGGTAGCCACGGTTAGCTGTTCACGGTAGGTCGCAAAGAGATCATGTTCGTACTTACTGTTGGTGTAGACAAACCATGCATCATTGACCAAGTGTTTCATACCATAGCTAATATTGTATTTATTGGTCCCGTCGCTGTCTTCGTTACCTTTGGTGTAGTAGGTGGAAAACTCGCCCTTCTGTTGCCATTCATCCTTGTCGTAGATAATGCTGGCGCCAGAGTTGGTCGACATTGAGGTTTCATTGGTTTTGCTGAAGATAAACCCGAGTTTGGCATTGCCGCTCCACGGCGACTCGACGACAGGTGACTCGTCAAGTTCTTCATTTTCTTCATCGCCCCAAGTGGGCGCGGAAATAAGGCTAATGGCAGTCAGTAGAACAAGTGCTCTCATGTATCTTGCTGGTGTTTTGCTGGTTGAATTATGACCTCATTGTAAAAAGCAGAATATTGCACATGTCAGACTGGTGTCATTTCTGAGGGTATGAAATGTATAGGATCTGAATGAGTTATAAAGCGAGAGCGATAATTAGCTGACAATAAAGGTGTCCGCACCAAAAAATAATGCGCTCGAGACAGGGAGTGAGCGCATTATAGTTAGTTGGATATGCTTAATTTAGTCAGTCTTCTATCAGCACCACGATCAGCTCTTTCGGTCCGTGGGCACCGTAGGCCAGTGTTTGCTGAATATCTGCCGTTTTAGATGGCCCTGAGACTAAAATGGCATTGGTTGGCATTCCGATGTGCCAGGCCTGTTTGTTCATCAGTTCGGCAAAGTTGCTTACCAGTGTTGATCGCTTGAGAAGTGCGATGTGTGTCGGTGGGACTAAAGACAGGGTGCGTGGCTCCTGGCTATCTGGCCACAGAACCAGCGTGCCTGTATCGGCAATCCCGGCCAGACAATGGGTGATCCCGGCGTCAACCTGCTCGAATAGTTCAGTTTTCCACTGACTAACCTCACGCTCAAAAGGAACTTGGTTAACTTGCTTTGTGGCTTCATCAATTGCAGGCTGAAACTCACCCCCCGTACCCAGGGCGATGCGGTGGATCTGCTTGTCTTCTATTAAGCGGGTAAGAACTTCTTCTAGTCGTTCGCTATTAGTACGAATAACATCGGCGTGACTGGCCGTGATGCCGTCGATAAATCGTTGCTCGAGCTCTTTTTCTGATGTCGCAGCCCAAGAGTGATAAGTGTGCCCCTCTGAGCTTTTGGGTGTTGCACCTGCGTTACGAAGGCGAGACATAATTGACTGTCTTGCTGTGCTCATTGTTCTCTCCTTACTTGCGTGATTTAAGCAACTGGTGCAAGGTTTTGTCAGCAGGCTTCGGTGCGGTCCGGCATTGGGTCCATGCTCCGAGATTGCTTGGCATCAGGGCCTTGAGCTTTGTTGCTGCCAATGTACCTGTGTGGTACAGCGAAGGATGGGTTGCCGCGTAGGCAAATCCTTTCATGGCCAGCATTTCGGCTTTATTGGCGGCGGCCTCCTGGCCGTCAATGGCTTGTGCTCCTTCGTTCGGTGGATTCTTCGCTTCATGGCGCAGTCGCTGCAGGAGTTCGGGGATCGGAATCCGTACCGGACACACCTCGCCACAGGCACCACACAGGCTCGATGCTGTAACCAGATCTTTGGTTTTCTCCAATCCCATCATATGCGGTGAGATGATTTTGCCGATAGGTCCCGGATAAACAGTGCCGTAGGCGTGGCCGCCAATGCGGGTGTAAACCGGACAGTGGTTCATACATGCCCCACAACGGATACATTGCAGAGTTTTTCGCATTTCCTCGTCGCGATAAGCCTGCGAGCGACCGTTGTCGAGCAGGACGAGATGGACCTCTTGCGGCCCGTCCAGCTCACCTTCGCGGCGCGGAGAAGTGATCATATTGAAATATGTGGAGATAGCCTGGCCGGTGGCCGAGCGGGTCAGGGCGCTGTATAGCGGCGGAACATCTGACAGGAACTCTACCACTTTTTCGATACCGGTAATGGCAATATGGACGTCAGGCACAGTGGTACACATTCTGCCGTTGCCTTCGTTTTCCACCAGGCAAAGTGTGCCTGTTTCAGCAACTGCAAAGTTGACGCCTGACAGGCCGATATCTGCGTCATGAAATTTCTGACGCAGCCTGCTTCGGCCGGTCTGAATTAATTCATCAACATCTATGGTTTGAGTGAAATCATCGAGATTATGCTCGAAGGTATCACTCACTTCCTGTTTGTTCTTGTGAATCGCCGGCATGATGATGTGAGAAGGCTTGTCACCGTCAAGCTGGACAATGTATTCGCCCATATCACTTTCGAGGCATTCTATGCCGAGCTTTTCCATTTCATGGTTCAGCTCGATCTCTTCGCTGACCATCGATTTGCCCTTGACGATTGTCTTGGCGTCATGGGACTGGGCAATGGTGGCAATAATCTGGTTGGCCTCATCGGCGTCTTCTGCCCAGTGGACCTGAATTCCGTTCTTCTGGCAGTTGGTTTCAAGTTGCTCCAGTAGATCGGGTAATTTGCTTAGGCAGCGTTGACGAATGGCCTCGGCCAGATGGCGGATATTGGTTTCTTCGTTGCCATCGGCAAAGGCTGTTTTCCGTTTGTCCCGGAGGTAGTCCATCGCGCCGCGGAAATTCTGTCGTAGCTGTTGGTCGGCCAACGCTGACTTGGCTTGCGGATGGAAAAATTCTGGCCCTTGGGCATTATCTTGTTTCATTATTACTTACCTCCCGTTCTTTCCAGCAGGAAGCTGGCGAGGTGGCGGCCGCGCATTGATTTGCCTTGGTAGTCTAATGCCCCGTTAATGTTCAGCAGGCAGCCCCAATCGGCGCTCACCAGCTCATCGGCCTGGGTATTAGAGAGGTGGTGGGTTTTGTCTTCGACCATTGCCTGGCTGATATTCGGGTGACGAACGGCAAAGGTGCCGCCAAAGCCACAGCATTCGCTTTCGTAGTCTTGTTCACGAAGTTCTACATTTTCTAGTTGGTTGAGCAGCTGGGTGGCGGTGACATGGACATTCATTTCGCGACGGGCGGCGCAGGAGGTGTGCATAACGACAGAGGTTGATTCTCCGCGGTCGTTAAGCTTGATTCGGCAAACATTGACCAGGAACTCGGTGAGTTCGAAAACACGGTCACAAAAGGTATCGACTTGCTGTTGTTTTTCATCGTCTTTGAATAGACGACGATAGTGGTGGTGCATCATGCCGCCGCAAGAGCCGGATAGAACAATCACCGGCCATTGCTCTTCAAACAGTGCCATTTGGCTTAGGGCGACTTGCTTGGCTTCGCTGTCGTAGCCGGAGCTATAGGCTGGCTGGCCGCAACAGGTTTGCTTTTCTTTGAAAATGACCTCGATTCCCTGCTGCTCCAACAGCGTAATGGCATCAAGACCGGCTTCCGGGTCGAACATGTCGACCAGGCAAGTTGCGTAGAAATAGACTTTTTCCGGCTTGGCAGGGTAGATTCGCATCTTGAACTCCTTGAAGGCAGGTAAGCTATTCCATCCGGCCCAGTGAGATTGCTCTGGGAAGTGACTCTTGTTCACTGGGGCCGAATGGAATAGCTGTGTTGCTCGTCGTTAGTAACTTTTCCGTGTACTAGTTGTATTGTTGTGTTAGCCGTTCATCAGGGCATCGGTAATGTGGAAGCCGTAGACGATAGTTAGGCCAATCAAACCTGTAACAATGAGGTAGTAGAACGTTGGGATAACTGTTTTACGTAGGGTGGCACCCTCGCGGCCAAGCAGACCTACGGTTGCTGAAGCGGCGACTACGTTGTGGATAGCAATCATGTTACCCGCGGCAGCACCAACTGCCTGTAGGGCGACAACGGCGGCACTCGAGATAGTCAGTGTTTGTGCAACCTCAAACTGGAACTGGCTGAACATCATGTTTGATACTGTATTCGAGCCGGCGATGAAGGCACCCAGTGCACCAATAGTCGCACTTAGCGCAGGGAAGAACTCACCAACCAGACCGGAAGCAAAGTTTGCAGTCGTCACCGGCATACTTGCCAGGTCAGCAGCGTTAACACCTGAGTTAATGAAGATACGTACCATAGGAATGGTAAATACCAGTACGAAGCCTGC
>NZ_JAKRFQ010000368.1 GCF_022347985.1 Photobacterium sp. OFAV2-7 | reverse complement strand
AGTTCAGCCACATTATTGAGCAAGGTGATCAGCGCTTGTTGAGAGAAGCTGTCGCAATCGAAAGGAATTAACAGCCGTTTGGCTGCGATTAGGGCGGCCTTGCTGAAGAAGTTCAGGTTCGGCGGTGTATCTATATAGATGCGATCATAGCTTTTCTCGAGCTCGTCCAGGGCATCTCGCAGCTTGTAGATTTTATAGCGTCGTTCGAGTTCAGATTCTATTTTCTCGAGCTTCGGGCTAGAAGGAATTATATCAAGGTTAGAGAAAGGCGTGGGTTGAGGAAAGTCTTTGACCGGTGTCGAGACTGAAAACCACCCGACAGTTTGATTGAGTAAGTCAGCTACCGTTGTATTGCTATCGCTGTTGATATCATAACCGAGGTAATGACTGCTGTTGCCTTGTACATCGAGATCAATCAATAACGTTCTATAGCCATTGGCCGCACTCAGGGCTGCCAAGTTTGCCGCGATGCTTGATTTTCCCACTCCACCTTTTTGATTGAATACTACCCGACGCATTGTTTCCCACCTTGGAATATGTGTAATTAGAATACGTTACCTGACGCTATTATGAGTCGCAATGCTTATTTGAGTAACTCGTGATCAGGGGGTAATAATCGTGAAATCCACAACACTAACTTGTGTTTCATGTTTGGACCATCTTCTTGATTGGTTGCGAGAGGGGTAATTTGTTTCGCCTCGACTAAAAGCCGGTAGATGCATTCAACTTTGTCTTTCGGCGAGACCGTTTTGTCGAGGTCTCCATATCCTTGCTTTTTAGCAAACGCCATGCCGAGCTCTAGAGCTTTCTTAAGCAGTTTGGCTTCATTCTTGTGTTTCTTCATTGTTTGCTCCTTGCAATACGGATTTGCTGAGTTCACACAGCAGGATGAACTTAGCGAATAGGTATTGCCGAGCTTTCATCTTAGAGCGAACAGCGCAGAAATAACAGTATGATTTTATTCAAATACTGCGCAATCGCTAATTTTGCGTCCCGAGCTTGAGCTGGCATCGCTTGAAGGTCCGTTGCCAAAATTCCACATGCTTAAGGATAGCGTCCCTGAAGCTGGCATGCAGTTCACCGGCAACATAGCTTTGATAGTAGGCATTAAAGTGGGAAGAGACGGCAGACGGAGGCTGCAATATCACTTTCAGCGGGGCTTGAATTTGACTGTATTGCGAGTCTAGCTCTGCCAGGTAGGGTTGGATATCCCCGACAAAAAAACGGTGAAAAACATTACTGAGATAGACTGCTTTTTGCTGGTTACGGTTTGCACCACAGACGATGTTTGCTTCGTTGGATTCCAACAGGTGGGTAGATGCATTTAGCCAGTCCCGGGAGCGGGCGAGCGAATATACAAGCTGGCCGAAATATCGATGGGTATAGAGCTGTTGCTGGTAATCCAACAGGCGTTCAGCTTGCTTGGGTGGAACGGTAGCGCCATCTTGAAGTGTGTTATGAATGTACAGTAAGTAACGCATAGCATCATGGTTTGCGGCAAACCCCGGATATTCAGTGAGGCCAAAAGGTTTGTGATAAATTCGCAACTGCTTTCGCCATTCCTCGCCGGTAGTCAGCATATTCCATAAATAAACGGGGAGCTGTTGCTGCTTGAGCTGGTGAAGCTCCTTAAGCTCGGGAAGAATCTCTGCATCCTGGGGAAGGGTAGCGAGACAGTGCTCTAAGCCATCCATGAATAGCAGTTCGTAGCGGAAGCGATGCGTTTTATCCTGTACTTTGCCAAGGATTGAATTTCTTTCGGCAATTAAGTGAAACAAACCGCACTTTCTTAGCTCATAGGCATCCAGTAACCCGATGCGAATGTCTTCAATGGGTAAGAGCAAATCTCGAATACCGGCCAGCTGCGGAATGTCAGTATCCGGTTTCTTTGAGGGAGAGATCTCCAGTACGTTGGCCAGGCGTTCGTTGTAGTTTTCGAGGCTATCTTCAGCCGTAGTAAATTCGCACCCTGCAAGAGCGAGTAAAGCTGCAACGACGATAGTAAAGAAGAAGGGTTTGTTTGGCATCACATAGAGTACTCGTTTTCTTCTATTATGGTGAATACCATGGAAAAAAGAAAAGGCGACTCATAGCCGCCTTACGTTGAAAATGGAATTCTTCCTATCGAAGTGACATTGCTATCTGAGCTTCGTCGTCTTGTTTATGAACCCAGTGCATGCGGGCACCCAGCATGATCGCAGCTGATGTCAGGCCGATAATGTTTCCGTACCAGAAACCATGAGGTCCCATTGGTTGGGCAATCCAGTCTGTCATTCCCAGGATATAGCCGATTGGCAGGCCGAGGACCCAATATGCAATAAAGGTACGGACAAAAATAGCTTGCATGTCTTTGTACCCGCGCAAGGCACCAGCAGCAACAACCTGAATGGCGTCGGTGCACTGGTAGACAGCTGCCAGGAAGAGCAATTGGCCTGCGAGTATCACAACATCTGGGTTATCGGTATACAGCAGGGCAATTTCTTCACGGAAAATAACCGTTAGCGCAGCAGTTGTTATCGACATCAACAGGGCGATCAGCAGCCCGCAATGGCTGGCGACTTTGGCTTCGGTTAAGTTCTTTTCACCCAGCAGATGGCCGACCCGGATACTCAGCGCTGCACCCAGGCTCATTGGAAGCATGAAGACCAATGAGGAGAAGTTAATCGCTACCTGGTGCGAGGCGACAACAATTGAGCCTAGCGGCGAGATCAGCAAGGCAATAGCAGCGAACAGTGACACTTCGAAAAACAGTGATGCCGCGACAGGAAAGCCTAGCTTGAACAATCGCAAAATGGCTTTCAATTGTGGCTTATGCCAAGTGGTGAAAAGGCCGGCAGCCTTAAGACGCTTGTTGATCAGTACATAGATCAGCATAGAGAAAAACATCAGCCAGTAGACAATGGCAGTCGCCACACCACAGCCAACACCGCCAAGCTCAGGTGCGCCGAATTTACCGTAAACAAATATCCAGTTGAGCGGAATATTGGCAGCCAGACCAATAAATCCGATAACCATGCCCGGTACCGTCATCGACAGGCCTTCAGAGAAGCTCTTCAGGGTTTGGAAGAACAGAAAAGCCGGCACGGCAAACAGAACGGCGTGCATGTAGCCTATGGTTTTTTCACCAAGCACGGGCTCAACATCCATCATATCAATGAGCATGCCTGCATTGTAAAGCACAAGCATGATCGGTATTGAGATGATCAGTGAAAGCGCAAAGCCATGCTGAACTTCGAATGGTATCTTTTCTTTTTTGCCGGAGCCATTTAGCTGGGCAACGACCGGAACAAGTGCAATCAGCAAACCAACACCAAATAGTATGGAAGGCAACCAGATACTCGCCGCTACCGAAACAGCCGCCATATCGGTCGCACTGACGCCACCGGCCATAACGGTATCGACAAACCCCATGGATGTCTGGGCGACAGAGGCAATAAGCACAGGTATTGCTAGCTTGAGTAAGTGACGTGTTTCACGCCTGTAATTATGCACAGAATGCTCCTGAAGCAGAGAAAAGTAATACAAATATACGAGGGTGGATTATAGCGCCTCGAAACGACGATACAATTGTTGTTGGAGTTATTACACCGGATTCTTTGAGTGAAGCTGGGTATCGATAACTGCTTTGCTTTTGCCAGTTTGTTTGGCTTTATAAAGCATCCTATCAGCAATGGCATAGCAGCTCAATTTTCCGGGAACGCAGCGAGTAGCGCCGATACTGGTAGTAATCACAATTGATGTGTCCTGAATCGTTAACGGCTCTTGCTCTAGCGCTTCGAAAATTTGGTCTGTCAGGAGTTTAACTTGTTCGGCGTTTCTGCCTTCGGACCAGATGGCAAACTCTTCACCGCCAATTCGGCCAATGTAGTCGCCATCTGCCAGGCAACTTTGGCAACG
The DNA here is from genome assembly GCF_022347985.1 of Photobacterium sp. OFAV2-7. Classification (GTDB taxonomy): domain Bacteria; phylum Pseudomonadota; class Gammaproteobacteria; order Enterobacterales; family Vibrionaceae; genus Photobacterium. The sequence goes on along the minus strand of NZ_JAKRFQ010000368.1, from coordinate 870 downwards.
TTTGGCAAAGTGCTGAAGGGCGAGATCGCCGGTAACATGGCCAAAGTGATCATTTAACTGTTTGAAGTTGTCGATATCCAGAATAAGGAGCCAACCATCTGCGTCTTTGGTGGATTGTTCGAATTGCTCCCAGAAATGACGACGGTTTGCGATCCCGGTTAATTGATCGATATAGGCGAGTTCGCGTAGCTGGCGATTGGCGATACTCAGCTCTTCAGTTCGGGCTTTTACCCGTTCTTCCAGCTTTAAGTTTTGTTCCTCGAGAAGCGCATTCAGGCGTTTGGTTTCTTGCTGCTGTTGATCGAGCTGACTGATAGTTGACTCAATATGCGTGGTCATTTTGTTAAATGATTTTTCGAGTTGTCCTAGTTCATCATGGCGATCGACTACGATCTTTTTGTCCCATTTTCCCTGGCTAATTTCTTCGGCAATTTTGGTTAGCTGGCGGATAGGGGTCAATATATAGCGGGTACCTAATGAGCCGTAGTAGGTGGCAAGGGCGGTCATTAATACTGTGATAATGATGGCATAGTGTTTTGCCTGCAAAAATCCCGGAGTAAGTTCCGACAATGGAGAGTAGAGCACAATTCGCACAGTACGTTTGGGACTTAAGGGATATTCAGTATAGTAACTGACCCAGGACTGGCCCTGGTATGTAAATGGCAGCGTGGTATCAAGGTTACTGGTATTAAGGTTTCTGGTTTCAAGGTTTGCTGCATCATGGCTTTGATTATTATGCTGCTCTATCAACGGCCAGAGCTTACCAAGCGCATGTGACTGTGAAGAGCTAACGCTGAGAAGCTGGCCCTTTTGCGGGCTATGTAAAGGGTTGCTGCTTGCCAGAATTTGACCTTCTTCGTTAATGATAGC
>NZ_JAKRFQ010000367.1 GCF_022347985.1 Photobacterium sp. OFAV2-7 | reverse complement strand
GTGATCACTAAGCAACAGCCAATTAATCAGTTTCAGGAATTAACCGGTAAGAGAATTGCTGTAGAGCAAGGCTTTGCCCTGATGGAGCTGTTACCCAGTCTGATGCCGAAAACAACGTTAGTTCCCGTCAGCAACAGCCTACAGGCCATTAAAGCCGTCCAGCAATCAAAAGCCGATGGCTATATCGGCGATGCCGTCGTCTTGTCCGATCTACTCCGGCAACATAATGATCCCTCATTGGAACTGTCGATCCTTCCCGGCCTGCCGACCAACCATTTACATTTCGCGACCCAAAAAGGTAAGCACAAACTGCTAAGCCGGATCAATTTCGCCTTGGAAGACATTAAAAGTCAAAGCCTGACAGCGATTTATAACCAATGGCTAAACCCCGGGCAAATCAATATGTTCACAAACTACGGCCAGCTTCGCCTCAGCCCGGAAGAAAGAAGCTGGCTAGACAAAAACCCCTACATCACCATTGGCGTCCACCGTGACTGGGCACCCTATGACTATCTCAATACCGATAATATTCATTCCGGCCTGACTGCTGATTTATTGAATATCATCAGTAACGAGCTGGGCGTTAAATTTGAAATCAGCAGCAACAGAACCTATTCGGAGATCAACCGTGCTTTTCATGATGGTGAGCTGATGATGCTCTCCGCGCTGCCTGAAACGCCGACTCAAGACAAGTTGATGTACTTTTCAGCTCCATACGTTGACGAGCCCTGGGTACTGTTTGCACCCGCCGAGGAAGGGATCGACTCCCTGCTTAACAACAGCAAACTCACTGTCGGCATCATTGCCGATACTTCAGGATCGGAACTGCTATCTGATTTCTGTAGCAATTGCTCATCGGTCTCATACATCAACCAGGTATCGGCCTTTCAGGCCTTGCAGAAAGAAGAGGTCGACCGCGTACTGACCTCGCTGCACCACGCCTCCCCACTCCTACAATCGGACTACCTTGGTCAGTTTAAAATGGTTGGCCAAATCGAAGATAAAAACCTCGTTCCCTTGCACTTTGCCGTTAACTTTCGCCAACCAATATTACTCAATATCATCAACAAGGCGCTCGACTCCATCCCGCCGAAAGAAATGACCCGACTTGAGAACAAATGGCTAACCTTTGAATATCAAGAAGGATTAGCCCCCAAGGAGGTCGCCAAGTGGGCGGGCATAATAACATTACTGGTACTGACGGTGATCATTACCATCACCTGGTGGAACCGTAAAATGGCCGAGGAGATTTTACAGCGAAAAACGGCCGAAAAGCGCGCCAGACGCGCCGAGCGCCGCCTGCAACACCTCGCCGACAACCTCGACGGTGTTGTATTACAGCATGTTCAGCCAAACCCGGACCAGCCTCTGGACATTCAATACACCTTTGTCAGTGCAGGTGTTAAAGAACTACTGGGGATTTCAGCTACCTCTATCAAGCTCCATCCCGAACATCTGCTCAACCTGCTCGACGACGTTAATATGTCCGCACTTAAACAAAGTATGCGTGAGGCAACCAAGCAAGGTCACTGGGATAGCGAACAAAAGCTGAAATACCACAGAGGCCAGCTTAAGTGGATACAGTTCAAGAGCCGTGTCACCCCCCATGAAGAAGGCGGATTTTACTGGAATACGGTTGTCACCGATATTTCCCTGCTGAAGCAACAACAACTTGCCCTGGAGCATGCAAGACAAAAAGCGGAAATCGCTACTGCCGCAAAATCCCAGTTCCTCGCCACAATCAGCCATGAGGTGCGCACCCCCATCAGTGGTATTCTGGGTTTACTCGAATTAATGGCAGACCAGCCTCTCAATGACGAGCTTGTAAACCTGCATGGTGGCCTGACCCAGTCGGCCAGGAATATGCTCCATATCGTCAATGACGTTCTCGACTATTCAAAAATCGAAGCAGGAAAACTGGATCTCAACCCAACCAACATCGAACCCGGCAAGGTACTGGCCCGGATCATCCAGCCTCAGTCCATTCATGCCCAGCAAAAAAATCTGGCCTTTAAATACTGGCAGGATCCCAGACTGGCTGACTGGTTACTCGCGGACGATATTCGCCTTCATCAGATCCTTAATAACTTCCTGAACAATGCGATCAAATTTACCGAACAAGGCACAATCGGGCTGGCTGTCGATGTACTCGACCCAGCGAACTCAGAGCTATCTTCCGGGAAACAAACGATACGCTTTACCGTCAGCGACACAGGTATAGGTATCTCACCGGAACAACAAAAGAACCTGTTCAAGCCATTTGAGCAAGCCGATCAAAGCACCAGCAGACGCTTTGGCGGTACTGGTCTTGGGTTGGCGATAGCACACAAACTGGTCGAGCAAATGGATGGGGCTATCCAGCTCAGCAGCCAACTCGGTAAAGGAAGTGAGTTCAGTATCACCGTGACGCTGCCGCTGGGTAAATCGGAACATGATCACAGGCTTTCTCATACGGTAGGCGATACTGATTCACAGGCCTCTCTTGCTGGCGGCAACAGCCTGATCATTGGCTATTTTATGCAGCGGGAAGCACTGTACCGCTACCTCCAGCATCTGCAGCTCACCCCGGTTATCGTTGCTGCCAAGCAGCTTCACGAACTGAGAAACGAAGTGAGCAAACACCAGCCCAGGCATATCTTTATTGCCATGTCTATTTGGCAACAGCTTAAGCTCAATGACCAATGGCTGGAAGAACACTTTCCGGGCGTCAATATTATTATCATCAACCAGAACCCGATGCTCTCTCCAGAGCCTCTCGGCCAGCAATGGTGCCTGTCCGTCAATCCACTCCTGCCAGATAACCTGAGCCATGTACTGACGATGCCTGTCAGTAGTACACAGAGCGAACTTATCGAGCAGATTGAGTCAGAAAACTGGGCGGAGAGCCGAGAATCTGCCGAAGCTAACGGCCGACTAATTCTCATCGCCGAAGATCACCCCGTCAACCAGCAGGTTATCTCTAAGCAGCTGAAGAAGATTGGGCTACATGCCGATATTGTCGACAATGGGCTCCTGGCTTTGGAAGCAATAAGAAATCGCCGCTATGGATTACTGCTTACCGACTGCCATATGCCTGAAATGGATGGGTACACCCTCTCGGCCACACTTCGCCAACAAGAGCGCCGCTCCAGAGAGTCCAGCAACAGCAATGAACTGACACATGAACAGCTCATCATGGATTTCGGCCCGACCATTAGCCATTCCTACCAACAGGTACGCTCTGAGCATATTATCAATGGAATACCGTCTACTGGCCTACCTATCATAGCCCTGACAGCCAATGCGATTCAGGGCGAAGACAGCCATTGTTTTGAAATGGGCATGAGTGACTTTCTTGTCAAACCCGTCTCTATCGCCAAACTCAAACAGGTTCTGCTGAAATGGCTGCACGCAGACCCGGTTTCAACGGTGAACACAGAAGATCAAGGCCAAAGGCAGGCGGATGATAGTCACAGTGCCAGCGAATTCCACGATCTGTTCAGCACTATCGACCAACAGCTTGACGACGAAGAGCAACAAGCGTTTCTGGACACCCACCCTCAAAAAACCAGCTGCACAGATGATATCAACCAAAATGAAAGCTCATCGTCAGCGGTACTCGACGAGCAAAAGATCCTGCTGCTATTTGAAGACCAAGAGGTGGTCAGTCAATTGATGGAGGAGTTTAAGCACAACCACCAGCAAGATTTCAGGCAATTGAATGAAGCCATTGAGAAAGACAACCAGCAGGACATAAAAACCATAGCCCACAGGATGAAAGGCGCATCCCAGATGCTGGAGTGCGATACACTGGCAATACCTTTAGCTACGATTGAAAAAGAAGCGGAGCGCGCGCAGTTCAGCGCCGACAGTACTGCCTATCTTGCCTTAAGAGAAGCCACTGCCAAACTGTTAGAAGAAGACCCTCAAGATATTAGATCTAAGGCTACAACATAAGGCAATCACTGCAGACACTAACCAATAATATGGGCTTGACCGCGGTGGATTACCGCGGTCGCAAAAGAACCCCTGAAATTGATTTACGGTACGCCCCTATACTGCTGCTATTAGGCATCGCTGCGTTCGATAATCCGTTGCAGCCGTGGACGGCTGATTTTGAGGATCTCGCAGGCGCGGCCTTTGTGTCCTTCAACGCTTTCCAAAATCCGGATCACATGCTGGTACTCAATGTCCTGCAAGCTCTTAGCGGTAATATCCACGCTTGCTTCGTTCTTCGATCCCAAATCAGGCGCAATGTCAGCAAATAAGTCCAAGGTCAGGATTTCGCCCGGACACAAAGCGACAGCCTTGGTTAATATGTTCTCAAGCTCTCGCACATTGCCCGGCCAGTCATAGGCGCACAGCGCAGCCATCGCATCCTGTGCCACTTTGCTAACCTTGGTGCCTAAATCCCGGTTTGCACGAGCTAACAAGGCCGGGATCAGGTCATTCAGATCTTCCCGCCGTTCTCTCAAGGGAGGAAGATGGATCCGCACAACCTGCAGCCGGTAGAACAGATCTTCGCGGAAGGTTTTATCTTTAATTGCCTGCTCAAAATCAAGATTAGTCGCTGTAATAATGCGCGCATTAGTCTTGTAGGCGAGCTTACTGCCCAGCGGAGTAAACTCCTTCTCCTGCAGTACACGCAGTAGCTTCGCCTGAATAGGGAGAGCCAGCTCACCCACTTCATCTAAAAACAAAGTACCGTTATTTGCTAGTTCAAATTTACCCGGCTGATCGGACACCGCACCAGTGAACGCCCCTTTCTTGTGGCCGAACATTTCTGATTCCA
>NZ_JAKRFQ010000366.1 GCF_022347985.1 Photobacterium sp. OFAV2-7 | reverse complement strand
TGCTCGACAAGCTCGGCGATTGTTTTCGCATCCGGTGTATCAACCAACGTCATCTCAGCTGTTGGTGCTGCACGCTCTGTTGTTGGCGCCAGCGCTTCAGCTTTTTCAATGTTAGCCGCGTAGTCAGATTCTGTAGAGAAGGCAATCAAGTCTTCACCGCTTTCTGCCAGTACGTGGAACTCGTGAGAGCCAGAGCCACCGATAGAACCTGTATCCGCCAATACCGGGCGGAAGTCCAGTCCCATACGGCTGAATACGTTGCAATATGCCTGATGCATTGTCTCGTATGTTTCTACCAGGCTTTCTTTGTCCAGGTGGAAAGAGTAGGCATCTTTCATGATGAACTCACGTGAGCGCATAACACCAAAGCGTGGACGAACTTCGTCACGGAATTTAGTCTGGATCTGGTACAGGTTCAGCGGAAGCTGCTTGTAAGATTTCACTTCGTTGCGAACCATGTCCGTGATCACTTCCTCGTGAGTCGGACCTAGCACAAACGGTCGGTCGTGACGGTCAGCGATACGTAGCAGCTCGGGGCCAAACTTGTCCCAGCGACCTGTTTCTTCCCATAGTTCAGAGGGCTGAACCACGGGCATTAACGTTTCGACTGCACCGGCATTGTTCATTTCTTCACGAACAATATTTTCGACCTTACGCAGAACACGCAGACCTGTAGGTAGCCAGGTATAAAGACCTGAAGCCAGCTTACGGATCATACCTGCACGTAGCATCAGCTGGTGGCTGATAACTTCTGCGTCGTTTGGAGTCTCCTTCAGCGTTGAAAGAAGATATTTACTGGTACGCATTGATGGTATCCGTTGGTTGATATGAATTTGATAAGTAATGGGGACATCCCCGCCCGCCTACAGTGGCGGTAACCGTATATACTACCAGCCATTTGGCTGTTCGCCAAAAGGAACAGGCTGCCGTGCGCTTAATCTTTTCTATTTGCCACAGGCTTGTCCAGCTTGGTGACGGTGACTTTCTCGTCGTCAACGGTGAACTTAACATTGTAGTTGAATAAGTGGACCCCATACTCTTTGCTATCTGGCTTGCCCTTTTTGTAGGCCGGGCGAGGATCCTGCGCCAGCACCTCTTCAATCACGGCCCGTTGTCTTGCAAGCTGTTTTCCTGTTAGTTGCGATTCGGCCCTAGCGGTGAAAACCACAGGTAATGTGTCCGGTTCCTCTTCGGCAAACCCGCCGGTAGCCTGAGGCAGGCTGTCTGAGTAGGGGATATAGGGTTTGATATCTACAACTGGGGTGCCATCGACCAGATCGACACCACCGAGCTCAATCACGATATCTTTTCCATCTTGGCGAATGCCCTTGAACTCAACGGCTGACATGCCAATTCCGTTAGGCCGGAAGGTTGCACGGCTGGCGAAGACGCCGATTCGTTCATTACCGCCGAGACGGGGAGGGCGAACAGTCGGTCGCCAGCCAGCTTCCAGATTCTGATTAAACAAGAATAACAGCCAGAGATGGCTGAATTGTTCAAGGCCGCGTACCGCCTCGAGTGCGTTGGCCTCCCCCTGTAGGACGATTTCCGAGCGTGCGCTCGGTACCAGGCCGGGCTGACGGGGTACGGCAAATTTTTCTTTGTAGGGAGAGTGAATAATACCGATTGGCTCAATTTGATATGACATCTGGATAACGCCTTTTCTCTGATTGCGCAGAACATACCATAAAAAAGCACTTGACCTGAATATGAGAATTATTATCAAATGATATGTTATAACGTATCATAAGCTATGATTGATCAAGTAACCGCTAAATGAGGATTGCAAAATGAAACCAGGTATCCACCCCGATTATCGAACCGTTGTATTTCATGATACGAGTGTTGATAAGTACTTCTTGGTGGGGTCAACGCTAAAAACGGATAAGACGATTACCTGGAAAGATGGCCAGGAATATCCCTATTACACTCTGGACGTCTCTTCAGAGTCCCATCCGTTTTACACCGGCAAGCAGCGTGTGATCAGCACTGAAGGGCGAATGGCTAACTTTAGCCGCCGATTCGGGAAGTTTGGTGCGAAGAAGGAAAAATAGGAAGGAGAGTATAATGAAAGTATTAAGCTCGCTGAAAAGTGCAAAGGCCCGTCATCGTGACTGCCAGATTGTAAAACGCCGGGGGCGTGTGTATGTGATCTGCAAGTCCAACCCAAGGTTTAAGGCCGTGCAGGGAAAAGTGAAGAAAAAATAGTGCCGACGGGGAAAATTAATGCCTCGATTGGGGCGCATATTCGCAGGCGATATAAAGCAAAGAGGCTTCCCGAATTGGGAAGCCTCTTTTATTTGTCAGCATTTCATTCCTGGTGTTTTGGAAAAGGGCTTACCAGCCTTTAACAACGCCACCCTGGAAGATTTCTTGTGCTGCAGTATATACTGCCTCTGACTGGTAGGCTTTGACGAATGTCTGCACGTTTTCGGCACTGACATTATCTTCGCGGGCAACAATCAGGTTAACGTATGGTGATTCTTTGTCTTCAACAAAGACACCGTCGCGCTCAGGCGTCAGGTTGATGCTGCTGGCATAAGTAGTGTTAATGATTGCCAGTGCGACATCATCAAGAGAGCGAGGCAGCTGCGCGGCTTCCAGCTCGACAATTTTCAGGTTCTTCGGGCTTTCGACGATATCCAGTACCGTTGCTGTCAGTCCGGCACCTTCTTTCAGTTTCAGCAGGCCTTGCTGTTCAAGTAGTAGCAGCGAGCGGCCAAGGTTTGTCGGGTCGTTTGGTACGGCAATCTGATCGCCGTCTTTTAGCTCGTCGATAGATTTGATTTTGCTTGAGTAGGCAGCAATCGGGTAGACAAAAGTGTTGCCTGCAATGGCAAATTTATATCCCTGATCCGTGACTTGCTGATCCAGGTATGGCTTGTGTTGGAAGGCATTGATATCGATAGAGCCGTCTTCCAGTGCCGCGTTCGGCGAGATGTAATCGGTAAAGGTGATCAGTTCGACATCAAGACCGTATTTATCCTTGGCTTCCTTGGCTGCCACTTCGGCTACTTGGGCTTCTGCACCGGCCATCACCCCGATTTTAATCTTGCTGGTATCGACTGCGGTTTCTTTTTCGCCACAACCAGTTAGTACAAGTGCTGATGCCAAGCCTGCGACGGCAAAAAGATTCTTAAGATTAAACGCCATGTAACTTCTCCTTAAAGCGGGGTTTTCCGTAATACTAGATGGTAATTATTAATTAATGTTTTTTTCTGTTTAGCGGTGGTCGACGCGCTTGACCAAATGGTCACCGGCCGACTGAATGATTTGCACCAGGATCACCAGCATTACCACGGTGATCATCATGACAGTGCCGTCGAATCGCTGGTAGCCGTAACGGATACCGACATCGCCCAAGCCACCGCCGCCGACAGTACCGGCCATGGCCGAGTAGCTGACCAGCGTAACAAGAGTAATGGTGACGGCATTTATGATGCCCGGCAGCGCTTCCGGCAGCAGGACTTTGTTGATGATTTGGCGTGGCGTCGCGCCCATTGCCTGAGCTGCTTCAACCAAACCAGTCGGCACTTCCAGCAGCGCGCCTTCGACCAGACGGGCAATAAAAGGAATTGCGCCAACAGTCAGCGGGACAATGGCCGCGGCGGTGCCGATAGAGCTGCCGACCACAAACCGGGTAAACGGGATGATGGCAACCAGCAGAATAATGAACGGGATAGAACGGCCAATATTGGTGATCGTCCCCAGGATCTTATTCAGCGCCTTGTTCTCAAGCAAACCGCCATCTTTGGTAAGATGGAGGGCAACGCCGGCAGGAATACCGATAACAAAGCCGATAAGACCCGACGCAAACACCATCAGCAGTGTTTCGCCCAGTGCATCGATCAGCAGGTAGGTCAGGCGTTCGTTGGCTTGCCACCAGTTAGCAATAGACTCAAGCAACATATCCCAATACCTCTACATTAACTTTGTGATCACGAAGGAAAGCAATGGCCTGTTCTGCTGCCTGCTCAGTGCCAAATAGCTCGGCCAGCATTAGGCCGAATTTCACGCCGCCGGCATAGTCCATATCCGAGCTCAGAATACTGATATCAATATTGAACTCGCGGGCCACCTGGCTGATCAGCGGAGCGTCAACCGAGGCGCCGGTGAATTCAAGGCGTACCAGTGGGTAGCTGTTGTCGATACGTTGCTCGACAAGGCGTGTTCTGTAATCCTCGGGAATAGATAGGTCTAGGGTCGAGCGGATGAAATCACGCGCCAGCTCCGTTTTCGGGTGGGCAAAGATTTCACCGACCGGGCCTTTTTCGACCAGCTCGCCACCGCCAATAATCGCTACTTCGGCACAGATGCTTTTCACTACGTCCATTTCGTGGGTGATCAGCAAGATAGTGAGATTCAGCTTGCGATTGATCTCTTTTAGCAGCTCGAGAATAGACTGAGTGGTCGCCGGATCCAGGGCGCTGGTTGCTTCATCGCATAGCAGTACCTTGGGATCGGACGCCAGTGCGCGGGCAATGGCGACACGTTGTTTCTGGCCGCCACTTAAGTTTGACGGGTAAGACTCGCTTTTATCCGCCAGACCAACGAGCTGCAGCAGCTCGTTGACTTTGGTTTTGATGTCCGCTTTTGTGCTACCGGCAAGTTCCAGCGGCAGGGCAACATTGTCGAACACAGTACGGGAAGAGAGCAGGTTGAAATGCTGGAAGATCATACCGATTTTACGGCGGGCCAGTGTCAGCTCCTGATTGGAAAGCTGAGTCAGGTCGATTCCGTCAACGATGATGTGGCCGTTGGTTGGCTTTTCCAGCAGGTTGAC
>NZ_JAKRFQ010000365.1 GCF_022347985.1 Photobacterium sp. OFAV2-7 | reverse complement strand
AATCAATACATTAACGATTGCAATCGTAATGAGAGAAATAACCCCAAGCATCAAGAGTTTTGATTTTTTATTTAGGATCATGTCATTCCACTTTTATCATGAATAATCTTGTCGATGCCTTTCCTGTTTAAAGTTGCTGAAGAAATCAGAAAAACAACTCAAAACCTAATAAGTATAAATCAGTATCACTTTAAGGTTTTGAGTTGCTATTAACATATTTTATTAAACTACGGCTTCTTCCTGAGCTTCTGCTGCACCTTCGATGCTAGATGCTAAAATCTCTTTAAGAGAAGTGACGCCGAAGATTTGTGGCCCCTGTAGAACAGGGCTATCAAAGGTAATGGTTGTCGTTTCATCACCAACTTTGGCAAGTGAACTACCTGCTGAAGTATCAAACCTGAAAGTCAGAATACTAACCCAGTTAACACTTGAATTTAGTGCACCTTCGATTGTCTGTTTATAAGTTTCTGTACTTACCGTTAGTTCAATTTTTGGTTGATACATAACCCATATTTGTGACGGGATCATATGAAGAGATCCGCTCCGGGCTCCAAAGAAAGTATTGGAATCAACCGTTGCTGCAGGTGAGAATTGTGCCGTCTCCGGGTTAACATATGAGGATGAATACCAGCCACCAAATGTTACCGGGTATGATTTAAACCCTTTTACCATAACCCGAAGTTTATAATGTTTATCCTGAATTATTCTAGATGTATTAACGCTGGTTTTAACTGATGTTGAAAAACAATGCTGTTCAACCTTTGTATTATAAACAGTTTTCCACGGTGTAGTTACTGTTGAGTTTTTATCCAACGTAACATCTAAATCATAATTTTTCTGTTGGCTCCAGTTCCCTACATCTTTCCCAAGGTCACCACCAATCGTTATTGTTGGCTTAGAAACATTTTTACCGTCTTCAGCCATATAGTTAGAGTAGTTATTAACATCAGTCAGCTTTTTCTGATCATTACCTAGTGCTGCATTAAAGGACTCGACTAATGTTGAGATGCGAGATGTTAGATCATTTTTTTGATCCAGGTATTTTGTATATTCGTCCTTATATTTCAAACCACCGAGAGGATTACTTAGCCATTCTGATTGGGTTTCATCTGGTAGTCCTGTTTTTGGATTGGTGTTTTGTTGCTTATATGACTGCCATGCTATAGTTGCTTTCGTTAACGCAGCATTGTAATTGTCATCTGCAATATTTCTTTGATTTATTAGGTTTAGGTAGGTTGGATCCTTCTCATTATCAATTCCCGGCGTAATTGATAAAATCAAATCAGAATATGCATTATATAGAGAACCAGGGTTTGGTGTGTAGAAGCCATTTACATCAGCAGCAACTTTATTAGCCGTATTATAAGCATCTATATCTGCACCTGTTTTCCAGTTTGCAGCCAAGGGACTTCCAGTAAATTGAAATTGAGTACTGTCTGTAGATTGACCTATAGCTGGGTACTTATCTGCAATAGCTCTAAATAAATAATCGAATTGTGAATCTTTAAATGCCGGCATGATTTTATCCTTGAATTGACTTGTTGAACTGTTTACAAGAGATATTCCTTTAATTTGCTATCAACCCATTACAACCATACTTAGAAGGAAGAGAAGCAATACGACAAGGAGAAATATACCAAAGCGGCAGAAATTTAGTATTACACGGCATTACACCAACCTCATAGCCTCTGCCACGCCAATGACTAGGCTCCGGAAAACCAAAACCTAGCTGGTTAATGTTCATCAACTACGGCCTACGGTGCATGTTTATCACATTCTCAATGGTCATGATGCCAAACATGATCTTGCGAACAAATGACTCCGAGCTACTGACAAAATAGAAATGAGGATGCCTGGACCAAATTTTCTGCAGCTTTACATCTAATTGAGCGGCCTGATCCGTAGACTCGTTTCTTACTGGATTGTTACTGCTGATATCATGTCCGGTGATTGCCGCTGATTCAAAAAAAATCACGGCATCATAACGAGCAATCTCATGCTCAAAGGTTGAATTTACCCCCTTAAAAAAATCAGTTTCCGTACCAGGCCAGTAGGCAAGTCCGTCTAATGACCCGCGATCACAAACCAGCAATCTATCCGGAAACTGCTTTTTATGGATTTCTTCGAAATTTTTCTGCAGCTGAAAAATTGTTTTCTGGATTATCTTAACCATTTGTTCATTGTCAGAGCGCGGTATACCTCCGGAGAAGAGCACAGTTGCAGCCTCGGGAACAACGGCAATTTTATCACCTAACTCTCTGCGAAAGAGATCCAGTGCTGTAGTTTTGCCACCACCAGGCCCACCTGTTACCACAACTTTCAGCTGCTTTTTCATTATTACCTCTGACTCGCTTCCTGTGATCTAAGAAGCTTAGCCAATAATAAGAGCATCAGTTGAATACAGAGGCAGGACTATCCCCCTCAATACGTGAAGCTCTATTAGAGGCAAAGAAGAACAATGAATGCTAACAATTAATGCTGATGGGCTGGCAAATCACGGCTTTCGTACGCATCAGCAAATGAATGGTTTCGATCACGATGTTTGGCTTCATCATCGCGGATTTTTACAATAACATCTCGCAGCTTGGCATCTGGCGGTAGCTGGTAATAATCGATGGCAATTGTCGGGGCTGCAACGTTTTCTACTTCACCTGAATCAATTTTGTTCAGGTACTCGGTGTAGCTTTTACAGGCTTCTTCTTCAAAATAGCCCACTACACGGTGTGCAATCTTCGAAGACAGCACATAAATCAAACTATACACCATGATAAAAGCACCTTGGCCAAGCAGAACTAATGCTCGTTCAACCCAGCTAGGTTTGGCGATATCCAAAAATATCATCAGGTGCATTCTCTCGTTTTCCGCCTCACCCAGTAACTCGCGGATCCATCCTTCATCATCTTTCATGCGGCGTAAGGCTTTAAGGTGGTTGAACATGCCTGCCACCATCCCTGGTACTGCAGCAATGGTTTCTAAAATCACTGCGCGTTTCGCGTATTTTGTTCCGTAGAATATATTTAGAAGAAACTTGAGGCACTGCGTTATTTTATAAGCAATATGCTCAGAGAATTTGGAGGCGGTTTTGTGTTTCAATTCAAAATCTGACATGTGTGAACCTTTACTTTCTATATGAACGTGATTCCAACGTATTTATTAACAACTTGGCATCACAATCATGTTTTTCACTAAATCATCTTCAGCTATTTATTACGTTTCTATTGACATATCTAGAGCTGAGAAATTAGATGACAATCCATGTCACCATTAAAATAACGACTAGTAATCGCCTTTGGCTACTTTGTCACCTTCACCCAGTGTATAGAGCAGATTTGATAACAAGCTAGATGCACCAAAACGGTAATGCATGCTGTTGTTAGCCCACTCAGCACCAAAAATACTATCAACCATATCCAGATATTTTTTTGCCTCTTCAGCAGTTTGTACGCCACCAGATGCCTTAAATCCAACCGTGTTTTCAACACCCAACTCTTTGATAACTGACAACATTACTTCGGCAGCTTCAAGGGTGGCATTAACCGGTACTTTACCTGTTGAGGTTTTGATCATGTCAGCCCCTGCCTTGATTGAAATCTCAGACGCTTTTTTGATCAGCGCTTTTGTTTTCAGCTCACCGGATTCAATGATGACTTTCAAAGGGGTATCACCACAGGCCGCTTTGCATTTCTTCACCATTTCAAATCCCACTTCTTCATTTCCTGCCATCAGGGCACAGTATGGGAATGTTACATCTACTTCATCGGCACCAAGCATAATGGCTGCTTTCGTTTCGGCAACAGCAATGTTGATATCATCGTACCCGTAAGGAAAGTTAGTGACAGTGACAACACGGATGTCTGGCGTTCCTTGTATACGTAGTTGTTCTTTAGCTACAGGAATAAAATGGGGGTAAATACATACTGAAGTCGTATTGCCTACAGGTGTTTTGGCGTTCTTACACAGTTCAATAATTGTTTCATTAGTATCATCATCGTTTAAAGTCGTAAGATCCATTAGTTTAAGTGCTCGTAGCGCTGCATTTTTTAAATCGCTCATAGATATTTCCTATCGAGTTGGTTCTCTAAATTTCAAACACTTGTGGCTTATTGGTCGTACGCAGTTAAGTACCTTCTGCTGGTTGCTACCAAATTAATACGCCCCTCAAGGCTTGAAGACATTTTCAGCTCAAACTGAAATTGGGGTGATTATAGGGATGGCCAGAAAAGCATAATAGATACAGGAATAGCATATTTATATATAACAGATGGTGTGTGTGCTATAGTGCTGACAGCGGGATCACAGAGGCATTATTTCTTTGGCAAAGTATGAAGAGCTTGTAGAGCAGATCCGTCATCAAATTCAAAATGACATTTGGGGAGTAGGTGAAAAGCTTCCTTCATTACGAAGACAGACTGAAATTTCTGGCATGAGCCTGATGACGGTACTCCATGCTTATCAGGTTCTAGAAAGCCAGGGATGGATAGTTTCTCATGCCCGCTCAGGATACTTTGTAGCACCTAAAGTCCAATACTCGAGCCCTAAAAGCTCGCCAGTAACGGTTCAGAAAGCCGAAGCTATCGACATTAATGATTTCATATTTGATGTTTTACAAGCGAGTCGGACCCCACATATCGTCGATTTCGGCTCTGTTTATCCCGATCCCAAGCTGTATCCCCGGCAACAAGTCAACAAATCTTTGATGACCGCAGCGAAGACTATGCCAACATCAAGTGCATTGGATAACCTGCCCCCGGGGAATAAAGAGTTACGCCAGTTGATAGCCAAACGCTACGCGGCACAAGG
>NZ_JAKRFQ010000364.1 GCF_022347985.1 Photobacterium sp. OFAV2-7 | reverse complement strand
GTCATATCAACAACAAGATCAAAACAATCACGACCAATCGCTATTTTTGCCAAGTTCGCGAAGGCTTCCGTATTCTCAGTTTCTGCATTTGCTTCTGATGCAGAGCCCGAATGAATACCACCCACACGGCAAGTTACTTCAAACGCCCCAAGGTAACCTTTAACCTTCACCTGGGAGCTGAAATACAGGTTCTCACCTTTACTTGCCGTATCTGCTTTGGCTAACTTTTCTGTCGCAAGCAACGTCACCGAATTCAGCGCCGAAAATTGAGATTTCAGTGCAGTGATCGTTTCTTGCTCACCAATCAGCAACACGTTCCCGCGGCTTTCATAAGAAACCGTAGGCGGGATCAGGTTTGAGAGCTCGACAGTACCTGCAATCGCAGTGTGTCGTGCTTGTCCGTTCTTGTCAGAAAATGCTTCTAGTGTACTTTTTAACATTCTTATTCCTGTCTACTCGTCACCGTCAGTCAGTGCCGACTGAAGTGCCTTGTTTATTAAAGATTTTTATAAACGAGGCGCTTCATTGCCCTTATAAGAGCAATTACCGAACCAACTTTTTACGGAATAAAATGACCTAAAGGGAACTAAAGTCAGAAGGAGTCAGTTTGAACCACCCACCCTGGGACAATTTGTCCTAATGATTTTTGAGTAGTGCGCCAAAATGTCCCGATCTTTTTTAAGGGTATTATTCCCTTTTTGTCCCAACTTCAGTTCTGCTGCCTCATTTTTGTAACAGCCGACTTTTCTTTTTCATTAATTAAGAGTGGTTAGCATCGTGCCTTAGCTTCTAGCTAAAGGGACTTTTACCGCATCAGGCTCATCACACGTATCTACACAACGAGTAGATACTTCTTCTGACAAGGTAGGGATAGATGCGTTTTGAGATGCTAACTCTATGGGTTCAAGCTCAGAGGGTTCAGTCTTCGTGACAAGCTCAATGTATTCAGACTCTGCGGAACACGTATCTTCACCATCATCAGATATTGACGGAGCAATTTGCTCTGAAGCGTCTAGTTGTTCTGACATTTCTTCTAGCTTTTCTGACGCCTGATTCACCCAGTTTCGAAGCTGTTTGGTCACACCGGAATCCAAGGTAGGGACATTGGAAAAGTCTTCCGTGTGATCATCCATATCACTGACATAGTTAAACTCGTCGGAATGAAACAACTTACGCAATGCTGCTTTCTTTACGGACTTATCTACGCCCGTTTTCATAAACGACGTAACTCCGCCATCAAAGGTTACATTGGCAACATCTTTCAGCGTCAGCGCTTCTGCTCCACTTGCCTCGTCTGCATCTTTCGATAGATTAGGCCCAGTATCAGAATCATCTTCATGAGGTAATTTGTTTTTTGCTTCAGTAACTTGGCTTAAGCTCGCAGTATCTTCACTCAGAAGGGAATCCGCACCAGACTCAACAGCATCTTCTTTCTCAACAGTAGCTTCACGCGATGCCAGCTTTCTGCTTGACCAACGCTGGAAGAAATTAGTTGCCACTAGAGCGCCCTTTTTTATCTTTACTTTTGTCTTTACAACGCTTGCGTCTGAACTCGATTAACTCACCATGACGGCCAATAAAAGCTTCCATCCAGGCCTGCACCTGAAGCGGGATTTGGATATGGAGAACTTGATAATCACCATCCATATAACTGCCCGCAACGCTTTGAGCTGCAGTAACCAATAGCGGGGATAGTTGCTCATTCTCCTCTTCACAAACAATGAATAAGTGCGGATCCTGAGAGCTCAAATTAAAGCGATATTCGGTACGCTCATCACGGTAAAGTTCCAATGGAAGGATGTAGCCACCATCTGATTGGGCAACTTCATTCTTTTTGTCCGGATCATAAAGACAGACATCTTCAATAGACCAGGATAAGGTCGACCAACGACCAATTTGCTTCTCTTCAGAGGCCAAACGAAAGGCTATCGGCCATATGGATTCATCTTTATGCAAATCTGGCACATGCGCTCCTTAATCATTACTCGTTTACTCTTGAATAAGGCACATAAAGCAATTATCAGACCAACTTCAGTTTAATCGCTCATTTCCACACTCCTGACTCATATAGTTGGAATGATGTTTGCTAGACTGTGAAACTACTAACGACATGAAAAAGAATGTCTGCCGATAAACCCTATTGGACACAGACATAATTAGAACGTTTTCGAATCAGCAGGAATTTCTGATGACCCAACTGCCAAAAATCATTAAAACCAAATCATCCGTCAACCAGACTATGACCGTTCAGGTTATGGACGAGTATGGCGACATGATGGAGAAAGAAATCGCCTGCGAGCACCCCTTAACGGTTTACCTGAACTGGATTGAGATTGTTACCTTGATGACCCTTGGCGAGCGGCCTTCCGCATTGGTCCTTGGCTATTTAAAAAACCAGGGATTTATTGAAGATATCAACGCCATTGAATCTTTGATCATTGACTGGGATACCAACTCGGCGGCTGTGATCACCAAAGAAAGCACAGATGGTCTTGAAAAGAAGTTAGGTAAGAAAACAGTGACCTCAGGATGCGGTCAGGGCACCATGTTCGGTAACGTAATGAAGAAACTGGAAGGCGTTACGCTCCCCCAACCGACCATTCCGCAGTCAAAACTGTACGGGCTGCTGGAATCACTTACGCATCATAACGAAACCTATAAAGCTGCAGGTGCTGTTCATGGATGCGCCGTTTGTAAGGACACTGACATTCTGTCTTTTGTCGAGGATGTCGGCCGACACAATGCGGTTGATACCCTCGCTGGCGAGATGTGGTTAAAGGGTGAAACAGGCGAAGACAAAGTCTTCTACACCACAGGCCGACTGACCTCCGAGATGGTGATTAAAGTCGCCCAGATGGGGATCCCAGTTCTACTATCACGTTCAGGTGCCACGCAGATGGGGTATGAGCTGGCTCAACAGCTGGGGATCACCATGATAGCCCGCGCCAAAGGACACCGCTTTCAAGTCTACAACGGCCAGGAAAACCTAGTCCTTGACGTCAAGGGCGTGAATGCCGAAGACGGAACCAAACTCAACCCACTTGATGACCAACACAAACCAGAACACAAAGGTGAAAGCGATCATCTGCGAGCCGAAGCAAAACACACTGGAGGCAATGAATAAATGTCCACCAGCTTTCCCGAGTTCATGAATGCCAAACTGGTTGCGGAGTATTTAGACCTTAACGAAAAGAAGGTATACGCCCTTGCCAACGACGGCTTGCTGCCTGCTACCAAAGTAACCGGAAAATGGCTGTTTCCCAAAGCCATGCTCGATAAATGGCTGCTGGAGTCCTGCCATAACGGCGTACTGAATGATCGTTTACTGATCGCCGGCTCGGACGATCCCCTCCTTCAGATGATTGTCGGCAACATGGCCAACAAACTGGGTAGCACGGCACTGGTCGGCTATACCTCAACCGGCACCCGACAAGGGTTAGCGATGCTTAGCAAAGGTCATGTCGACATGTGTGCTATTCACTGGGGCCATGCTGATGAGGCGCCACTGCGTCACCCTGCATTGCTTCAGCAATACCCTGGCCACAAAAACTGGGTACTTATACATGCCTTTGAACGCCAGCAAGGACTGGTCGTTAGTCATGAGATTGCAGACTGTATTAATACGCGTTCGCTTAATCCGCAAGAACTGCTGGCTTCTCGCTGGCGGTGGGCACTTCGTCAGGAAGGTGCCGGAAGCATGCGCGCACTTGAAGAATGGTTACACGGCCATGCCTTCAATATAGATATGCTAACCAAAGCCGACGTTTGTTATAGCGAGCGCGAACTGGCCTCCTCCATTGCCCGCGGACAGGCAGATGTCGGCTGCGCCAGCCAAAGCACTGCCGGTGAGTTTGGATTGGGTTTTATCCCGCTTTGCCGGGAAGCGTTTGAACTGGTTATTCCCAAGAACATCTATTTCAGAGCGCTACAACAGCAACTGATTCAGGCTTTGTCTGATCCTGAAATACAGGCTAAAGGCGATCAGCTGCAAGGCTATAATTTTCAGCGAACCGGTACGCAAGTTTGGAGCGCTAACTAGTAACAAACAATCACAACTGAATTTTGCTTAGCGAGGAAACCTGTTTCCTCGCTTAATGATTGCAAAATGACACATTTACTTGATTTCACCTTTAAGCGAAAGCCATCAATTAGCAAGTAGCTTTATATCAATGACATTAAATGCAATCACCTCTACAGAAAACCACCCCCAATTTACCTTACTCTCCTAGCTTTCCTGACAGCCTCTCCAAAAAAGCTCTCCAAAAGCACCGGTATTCACCCGATCAATATCAGGTCAATTATACAGGCTGATACATAACCGAAACAGTTCTTACCAAGTCACCCTGCTTACCAAATCCTGCGAAAATCACGGCTTCTACTTACTGAGAATCATAAGCAAAACCAATATGCTAATTAGTAACAAACCACATAATAAATGGTTATGTAATGTACATTTCAGTTAGCTTTCTGCCGAATATGTGAGCAATTACTCTAAAATGAAAAATTCCTGCTTGGAATATTGATCTATGCCCAATTTCTGCCTGTTATGCTTTAAGTTTTGTGCCACCAGGTGCACACTAGAGCTTGGTCCTCCGACCAGTAATAAATTACTCTGAATTTACATGAAATATAAATAGCGTAAGGAGTGGTCATGAATTCATTCATAACCGGCGCAACTGGATTTATCGGATCTCAACTTTTAAGGCGTCTGGCTAAGAGACCGGGAGATATCTACGTACTGTCATTTAGCGAAGCATGCGAAGAAAGACTTCAGTCTCTCATTGAGAAATATCAACTTCCCAAAAATAAGTTTCATAGTT
>NZ_JAKRFQ010000363.1 GCF_022347985.1 Photobacterium sp. OFAV2-7 | reverse complement strand
CATGCCTTGGTGCGTGACATAAGCTACGACAGTATTCACTGGCAGACTCGTCAGGAGTTGCACGAGCTGATCGCCGAGACAATGATTGCTACTTCAGATAAACCGGATCGGTATACTGGCCATCAAATTGCGCAACACTATCAACAGGCCAAGCAAGCCTTTAGTGCTAGCTGGTGGTATGAATACGCTGCAACGAAAGCTGCCAGCATCTATGCTGTGGCAGAGGCAATCCAGTTATACCAGCGTGCATTTGAGCTTTGTGTCACATGCGCCGGTGAATCGGGTCAGCCTGATTTATATCAGCGGATCCTCGATGGATATTCATCAAGTCTCAGCCGCGACGGGCAACACCAAAAAGCCCGCACATTGCTTACCGAACTCATCGATATATTGCAACAAAAGCGTGAGCTTCAGGTGTTAGCAACCGCCCAGCTTTCATTAGGCAAGGCTTTTGAAGTTGTACACCAACATGAACAGGCGTTAGCTCACTACCAGGCCGCACTTGAGTCTCTCTCGCAGTGTGAGCATTCTCACCTTCCCACGGAGTCCTCCTGGTGGCAGATTTGGCTGGAAATAAAAAGAGCCGTGTTGAACGTCTACTACTGGCTTGGCAATATCGGTGCGATGAAGTCCATCCTAGTGGAAGCCGAGCCGGTGGCCTTGGCTATTGGCGATAATAAACAGTTGGCAAAGTACTATGATGATGTATTACATCTTTGTTTGAGAGATAAACGTTATGTGTGTGGTGAGTATGAACTCGCTACTGCGAGCAAGGCTCTGAAAGCGGCGAGGCTAAGTGGTGATCCAACCATTTTAGCGAATGCTTTTTTTTCGATTGGGTTTTGCTATTGCCATACTCAGGAAAGTGCTGAAGCCCAGCAATACCTCGCCGAGGCGTTAGCCCTCGCCGAGAAGAATCAAGACCGAGTGCTACAAACTCGATGCTGTACTTACTTAACGGTTGCTTGTCGGCTAATGGGGGAGGTGCAGCAAGCGCGTAGATTTGCTTTGTGTTCGCTTAAACTTGCTGAAGATACTGCGATGGATGACTATATCGCGGCGGCTTTAGCCAACTTATCGTGGACTTACTTTGCTGAGAATAATACCTGCCAATCGATTGATTATCTTGAACAGAGTTTAGAAAAATGGAATAGGTTAGCAGGACGTTATCCATTTCCTTTTTTGTGGTTATCACACCTGCACGCAGTAGCCCTGTGCGGAATTGAGAAGGATTTTGCAACTAAACAAAATCATCAAATATCGATGATTGTGCAATGTCTTCTCGATAAGCATCAAGCCAAACTTCCTTTAGAAATAGAGGATTGCCTGATGAAGTTATCTATTTCTAATAAAGATAATCGGCATATTTATATCGCCGATTTTATTCAAGTTGCACATGATAAACGATTTATCTAATAACTAATAAGGAAATACAATGTCAGTTGAAATCAAGAATACGGCTAGTAGTAATACACACCTTACTGGGCATACTATTGAATCGATGAGTGATATTTTCATCTTAAGGCCAAATGGAAAAATTGCTTACCTTACTTATGATTTCTATACAGATAAAAGCCGAGTTATCGAATCTGTTCCTGTTGAAGGAGAAATTCAGCGGTTTTTCCTGGAACAAGATGGAACGTATCCGTTTAACCTGTCGGGGCCAACAGTCACTAAGGTGATTGACTGGAACCTATATGACAGCAATAGCGAACAACGGCCTGATATAAAGAATACAGGCAATCTACCGGAGACAGGTTACTTTCTTGATTTGCGACGTATTACACTGAACCGGCTGGATATGCTATTGCCGTCAGGTGAGGGTGAAGCCGAAGCGGATCAGCCCGTTACACATGATTTATCATTAATACAAAATGGCCATCATTTGGTGCCAAAAGACAAGCTCTATCAACTAAAAGTCATACCTGAGCAGGACAACCTCTATATCGCTTTTTATCAGCATCCGGAAAAAACGCGCACCATTAATAATATCTACAGTTATTGTGTCAGTTATATTTCTGCCAGTGATCTGGATGAATGTGAATTCGTTGCTGATGCGCCATTGTGTCAAACACATAGTGAAGCCGAAATAAAAGAGGCTACCGAGCACCTTGAAAGTTATTATGGTGATGCACAGGTACAATCTGGCGCATTGAATTTAGATGATTTTTATACCGATAATGAAGAGAATCGCACCGATGGCCTGTTGGCTTTAGCTTGCTATATTGCCAACTTGCGAACCTTTAAATCTAACGCTGAACGATAAGGAATTTCTGGATGAAAGCTTATCGGATTGGCACTCACCGCACAGTCAGTCCTGAGCAAACCTTAGAACGGATTCGTCCGTTCTTTGCTGCAATGGGGATCACTCGGCTGGCTAACGTAACTGGGTTAGATGAAATTGGTATTCCTGTCGTGACAGCCTGTCGGCCAAATGCCAAGGCGGTGGCGGTTTCGCAAGGGAAGGGGATATCACTGGAAGCTGCCAAGGCGTCGGCAGCGATGGAAGCGATAGAGACTTATCATGCTGAACATATTGATCTGTCAGTAAAATACATCAGTTATCAGGAGCTGGCCTGTAGCTACTCTGTTGTTGATGTCGCTCTATTACCCCAAGTGGATGTTCTGCCATTTTGTCCGAACTCGCGGCGACTATGGATTGAAGGATGCCGGTTGCAATCTGGTGAGTCACAGTATATTCCCTATGATCTAGTCCACTGTGATTTTACTCTGCCACTTCCTCCGGGAAGTGGTAGTTTTCAAATTAGCACCAACGGATTGGCTTCTGGTAATACCAAGGATGAGGCCATTAGTCATGGCCTCTGCGAAGTGATAGAACGGGATGCCATGGCATTATGGTCTTTGATGCCAAAGGACAAACAGGCAAAACAAAAAGTAGATTTGTCTTCTATCTCCGATCCCACCATCCAGGCCCTTATTAAGCAAATTGAGCAGGCCGATGTGATGGTTAGCATATGGAATGTTACTTCAGATATTGGTACGCCAACTTTTCTCTGTCGAATTATCAATGCCCGTGAAAACCAGCTTCGGCCGTTATATTCCATGGCTGGCTCGGGGACACATCCGGATAAGCATGTTGCCCTGCTGCGTGCGATGACAGAGGCTGTTCAGGCCAGGCTGACACTGATATCCGGCTCGCGGGATGACATTAGTGTAAGTAAATACGAGGCACGCCAGCAGCTTGAGCGACAGCGCCATATTCGAAATGAACTGATGAAGGCATCAGGGTATGTTGACTTCAATACATTGCCAAGCTGGGATAACGATACCTTAGGTGAGGACTTGTTATTGCTAAGCTCACAGCTAGAACAGCAAAATCTGCCAAGCCCGATAGTGGTGGATCTCACAAAACCTGAATTCAATATTCCTGTGGTCCGGGTTATTGCACCGGGGCTTGAGGGATTACATGATGCGCCAGGGTATATCTTGGGCAGACGAGGTAGAAATTTCATCCTTTCATATAAGGAGTTGGCATAATGAAGGTGATTGTGTTTGCGGGGCCGTCTATAGCGTCAGAAACCATTGCCAATATTCTTCCCGGTGCTGAGATCAAGCCTCCTGCCAAGCAGGGGGATCTCTATCTGGCCGTCCAGGATAAGCCGCAGATCATTGTGCTGATTGATGGATTTTTTGAGCGCATACCTGCAGTGTGGCACAAAGAGGTTCTCTACGCGATGTCATCGGGTATCCACGTCTACGGCTGTTCCAGCATGGGGGCATTAAGAGCGGCGGAGCTCAGTGTGTTTGGTATGGTAGGGGCCGGGAAAATCTTTGCACAGTATGCCAATGGAAAACTGGAAGATGATGATGAAGTGGCGTTGATCCATGCTCCGGTCCATCTAGATTATCAACCTATATCACGGGCCATGGTCGATTTGCGCAATGACCTTCAACGGTCCTGTGAGCAAAACATCCTTTCCCAGGTGCAAGCTGAGATGATTGAAAAACAGCTAAAAATGCTCTGGTATCCTTACCGAACCTTATCAGCTCTCTATCAGTACGCAGAAAGCGTAATATCTCCCCATCAGCTAGATGCCTTGCGTTGTTTTTTGGGGCAGAATCCCCCATCCCTAAAACAACAAGATGCCGTTGAGCTACTTGGCGATTTAGCCCAAATCGATTTGAAGGCTCTACCTCCCAAACAGGTTGATTATTGTTTCTGTGATAATGACGCCTGGCAAACCTTGATCATCGATGTGGAGCAAGAGCAGCAAATCAAAACCGAATCTATGTTTAGTGCGGAAGAAGCCTTGGAGCCCCAATGCGTACTCTCAGCCAAGTTGAGAGCCGGAGCCCTGGCTCACGCCAAGCAGCTGGGGTTAGAGGGTAAACCTTGGGTCCGACCTGCGTTTGATAAGGTTGCCGAGAAATGGCAATGCCTGACTGACGACGGAAAACCAGACTTTGAACAAGTCAGCAGGACTATTTTCGCTCTTTCTTTAACGGTCAAACAGTTTGACCAATGGATAGAACGGGAAGCACTCTTGATGGCGTATACGGAATACAAGCAGCTAACGATAGATGATTGCCTTGACAGTCGCTTTAGTCGTGCTGGCGTGTAGCTTCGTCTAAACAGAGCAGCTCTTCACGGAAGGGCTGCTGGTCGTAAGGCGGTATGCCATTGGATATAATACTAGTCTTGCTGGAGATGCTGAATAATATCAATAGGATTATCAAATGGGTCAAGAACGGTAATATAGTTGGCAAGCGGACACTGTTGGATTTCAGGGGTTAGAATACGTACACCTAATTGTTTCAGTCGTTCCATTTCAGCTGATAGATTATTTGTCTCCAGGTTAAG
>NZ_JAKRFQ010000036.1 GCF_022347985.1 Photobacterium sp. OFAV2-7 | reverse complement strand
CTTAAAGGGTGGATCTTTGGTGATGAATCATCAAGGCAATGGACTCAATCGTTGTATGGTAAGAAATATCGATTCCAAAACCCTCTCCATCAGACATATCGACAAAAGAAAGTTCTAGCTGAATATTTTAATCTTGATGAAGACCTAATCCAGACTGTGATTTATTTTTCTGGTGATTGTCGCCTGAAGACAGCATTACCAGTAAATGTCATGGATAGGGGGCTGGGTCGCTACATAAAAAGCTTCAGAAACAAACGTCTATCTCCTGAACAAAAGAGTCAGCTGATAAAACAGGTAGGTTCTCATATTGCCACATGCACAGTCACAAATCGTGAGCATGTTAAGTCCCTTCGTGAACGACACAACTCCCACACCACATGTCCACGATGTGGTTCAGATCTAGTTGAAAGAGTCGCCAGAAATGGTCCTAATGCTGGTAAGACTTTTCTCGGTTGCCGAAACTACCCTAAATGTAGATTTATAAAAAATAAATGACAGCAAATGTATGATTAAGTCGTATTATACTTACCATAATGTGTCTAGTGTGTAGCCTAAAATATAAGCTACACTTATATTACTAATTAAAAAACAACTAAAAATAAGAATGTGATAATAAAGGTGAAAGTTACGAAGATAGCCACTCACTTATTCATACTTTTATTTATGCGTTATGCTTTTTAAATCTTAATCAATAAGGAATAATAAAATGAAGAACCTATTTACCATCTCTGTTTTTATAGTCACGTGTTTGACGGGGTGCCAAACTACTTCTCCTTATAAAATGACTAATACCTTTAATGTAGAAGAAGTTGCATGGGCAAAAGAGCCAGGATCTGCTTCAATTAGCGGTGAAGCATTCATGAGAACACAAGGTGGTGATATAAGAACTTGTGCTGGAATTGAAGCATCATTAACGCCAGTTTCATCTTATGCTGATGAACGTATGCTTCTACTATATGGAAGCAATTGGGAAGGTTACAATGACAGTCGTCAGCTACCTGCTGGGCCAACTGAGTATAATAGTTCAACTATTCGTACTATTTGTAACGCTGATGGTGAATTCTACTTTAATGACTTAGCCGCTGGTGAGTATTACCTAGTTACTCCTGTCACATGGATGGTAAAACAGCTTCAAGGTGGGAATATGATGCGAAGAGTTAAACTCGATGATGGTGAGAGTTTATCACTTATTATCACGCCATAACCAACTATATAAAAAGGCTCAATT
This sequence comes from Photobacterium sp. OFAV2-7, assembly GCF_022347985.1. Taxonomy (GTDB): domain Bacteria; phylum Pseudomonadota; class Gammaproteobacteria; order Enterobacterales; family Vibrionaceae; genus Photobacterium. The sequence continues at coordinate 14,286 of NZ_JAKRFQ010000036.1, read as the reverse complement.
CTGAATATTGAGCCTTATGAACTTAAAAAACTTCAGGGGGTTACTGGTAGCATTTCTATAGCTTGGTGAGGACATTCAGCCAGAACTTAGCTCCTTCGTTATCAGATAGCCATATGCTGAGCAACTCTTTAGGGCCATCTATATTAACACCTAAAGTGAGATAGACAGGTTTGTTGAACATCAGCTTATCCTGTTGGATTTTTACGACGATGCAATCAAGGTAAACAATAGGATAGAGCTCAATTATCGCGTGAGTCTGCCATTTTATATCTTGCTCCAATGTGGAGTCAGTGACTTTGAATATAAAGGTTGGTGAGATGCCGGCTTTATACATCTCTTTGAGTGTGGTGACGATTTCTCTGATCGTCATTCCGTTGGCATACAGGCTTAGGATCTTATCGTCCATTGACTGGAATAGAGTCTGGTGCTTACGAATTAGCTTAGGTTCACAGTGTCGTAACAATGAACATCAATTCTTCCTATTGGTAGTTCCTCTCGGGTTTGCTTGACAACCTCTTCTAGCCTTTCTTCTATAGCACTTGGACAGAAGGCAAGAGTAGCTAAGGGTAAGAATAGATAATTATACATTTCACCGCACTTTGGGCATCTTAAGTCAGAGTGGTTTGACTCTTGCCGAATATAGTTAACTCTCGCCATATGTGCCTCCTGCTTTTTATATCCATTTATATGTATATTCAAACTGTAGTCTACGTGCTTGCAATTAGCCATAAAGAGGTAGGGTTATATAGTGAAGTAGATTTTATAAAGTTTTTTAAAGAAAGTAATCATAGTGGTTATTTTTGATTACAGAAATCATATGGAGCAAATTTTAATTTTACACTGTGTTATTAATCAAGGGCATGCCCATGCCGATTCCGTAACAAGGTGAACTTAAAACTTATATTAAATTCAGTACTTAGTAATATAAGGTGCTGATATGAATAAGAAGTTTAAGTTCACCCCCTCCTCCCTCAATAACCTTCCGAAAAATCCCGCATCGTCTAAGTCTACAGAGCTTGAATTCTCCGATACCGAAGTTATTGGCTTGAAATGCCTTGTTGGCAAGACTGGGAATAAGCGGTTCTTGCTGCGCTACACCAGTCCTGTTACCCGAAAGAAGGCATCGATAGGTCTGGGGCGTTGGCCTGATATCGATTTACTCACGGTTCGCAAGAAAGCCCGTAAGCTGAAAGAGCAGGTTGTTGATGGTATCGATCCGAGACAGGAGCGAGACAAGAAACTGAACAATGTCATGCCGACTGTCAGTGAGTTCTTCCATAAGGTTTACCTGCCACTGGCCAAGAAGCGAAAACGTACCTGGAACGATGATGAGGCGCGGTTCCGCCATTGCCATTCCATCCACAATCTGCCTTTCGACCAGCTGACGGCGAATCACTTGTTGAAGATCCAGTTAGATATGAGTGAGGCAAAGTGTCGTGATGGTGTTTATGCTGTGGCGACAGTGAACCGCGTCATCGCCCTGATGAAGACCGTCTGTAAGCTGGCATTTCGCCTTCTTGATATACCGAACGTTGGTGACAAGGTTTCGCTGCTTCCCGAAAACAATATTCGAACCCGATACCTAGATTTAGATGAGACAAGGCGGTTAGTCAAGGCTGCACGAGAATATCATTGTCCAAATACTGGTGGCTTTATTGCGCTGCTTTTCCTTACAGGATGCCGGGACTCTGAGTTGCGCTTAAGACGTTGGGATGAACTGGATCTGGATAAGCGTATCCTGAGCATTCCACGAACTAAGAACGGCTCAAGCCATGTTATCTACTTGTCTGATTTGATGGTGGAGATCTTTCGCTCCATTCAGAGAGTGACGGGCAATCCATACATATTTGCAGGTAACAAGATCGGTAAACCCATCTACCAGCCTCGATATGCATTTAAAGTGATCAAAGTAAGGGCTGGTATCGAAAATCCTGATGAGGTGGTGTTTCATACCGCGAGGCATTCGGTAGCCAGTAACCTTATCTCGAACGGGGTGGAGCTGACAGCAGTACAGAAGCTATTGAACCACCGTGACATTAGCAGCACCCAACGCTACGCCAAGTTAAGTGAAGCCAAGCAGCGTGATACGGCATCCTATCTATCGGCAATGGTGGAGCAGAGACCCGAAATAAAATGGGGATGAAGTTGATATTAATTAAGTAGTCTATTGCATAGCACTATAGAAAAAGCCCCTATTGGCGACGAGCCAATGGGGGCTTTTTCGTTTAAAGAAGGAATCAATGATGAAAACCATCCGTAAGTTTGATGAGGTAGAAAACTTGCCAGTTCCCTTGGCGATTAAAGATCAACTCCATCGCCATCTAACTGAACCATTTGATGGTGACGTTGAAGTAACACGGCAGTTCTGGAATGAAGTCAGTACGACGCTGTTTCTGATTGAGGAGAGCGATGTTGATGACACGCTTGCTGGGCAGAGTGAGGATATCCAACATCTTCTGAGATTTGTCACTCACTATCCTGAGTTTGTCTTGTTGTTGAATGATAATAGCTGTAACTGGCTATTGGCATTGGCCGTGATCACCTCTGAAGGTGCTGGCTGCTATATCGTTGCCCCCATGTCCAGCAAAACCTATCCCGTTCTGACCTTGGCTGATCAAGCTGAAGCCTGAGTCTAACTTCAACTATTAACTTCTCAGCATAAAGAGGATTTTCCTATGACCCGTAAAACAACCAACAATAAAGCTAACGCTGATGACAAGCCGGAAATCAGCCAGGAACAAGAGCTGACAGTGAATGAACAGGGTGCAGAACCGGAAGCTGGTGCTGTTGCTGTTAGCCATTACTCCAACATTGTTCTGCAAGGCAAAGCCAAGAAGCTAAGCCCTAAAACGGAAAACCATGTGTTCTACGAGCTGGCTGTTCATGATGAAGAAAACGAGCTGTACCTGAGGCTCAGCGGTAATGAAGGTGGCGGTTTGCACAGCAAGGAATGGATCAAGCTTCAAGATATCCTGACCGTATTGGAAGACCAAGATGATAAGTCGTTTAAGAGCACTGCCCTGAAACCTGTATTCAAGGGGGGCAGTGCCAATAATTCCGGCTTTCTGGCGGCATCATTGCGTGGGTTATTACTTATCAGTCCGTCAGAGAAGTCGGTGTTTCTCCACGTTCTGGCGGAGAACTACACCCAACGTTGCGACGAGTTGCTGTCATTGGTAGGTGAGGCTGACACAGCGAAATAACCACCGCGAATCCTATCACCCCTTCCCCCGGAAACCCCTTCTGACTTTTCATACCGAGCACTGACCGAGAGTGCTTTCCAGTAAAACAAAACGAGACTTTATTATGATATTGACCTTTGACGTTGATAGGCTTCTGCTGCCTGTTACTGTGGACCTGCAAGATAAATTAAACGAGATTGCCAATGAAACTGGCAAGCTAACATCGTCAACTAACGCCCTGACATTTAACTTCAGAGATACAGGTTACAGTGCAGAGTCGGGAGGTTGGCACCCTGTTGAAATCAGAGTTGTTTGCCTCAATGACCGATGGGTATTTGATTACATCACAGACTTCAGCTTCCAGGGGCATCCTTACCCTGAACTGGTGAAGGAGGTCGACTTTAACTTTGGATGTGGCACTGCGAGTTTTCTCTATGTTCCGGAAATGCCGATTACGGATATCGAGGTCTCTGACTTCTATCAGGTATGGGAGATGAACTTTACCGCGTACCTAGGCATGGGTGTGTTTGATGAAATAAAAGTCACAGCCGAGTGAGCCAGCTGACTCTTGTTTCTACAAAATCACCATGTATGAACAGGAACAGTTAGCAAGTCTGCTAAGCCCTTACTAGGGCCACCCATTGTGCCATGCTAGCCATGGTGTAATGGGTGGCCTAGTTCATATGGAATTGAGCTTCCAACGTTTTGCCAATCCGTTGAAACCTGAACCTAAAGAGGGATGAGAAAATCAAGAACTTGGCAGGTGGTGAGCTTGTGGCTGGATGTTAATTTTAGCCTGTTTGGCGCTGGCCTACCTGAGTTTTGCCATTGGGAAATATGGCATAAATTTCGTTTGTATTATTTTCATTGAGATTGATGGCACGGTGGATATTTTCGGAAGGTGATGCCTTATGAGGGAATATCTTTCTCGTGTGTATTGGTGCCTGTTACTTGGCTGGACACAGAGCTGTAAACGAGAGCGGTAAGTCGCTCGGTTATTTGGAAGCGATAGCTAATCCCCATTGCTTTAATAGCAATGGGGATGATGAAGCGTGCTGCCGAAGTATTTCCTATGTCGGCTAGCTAAACGTAAGGGCTGGACTCTATGAGCTCACCTACTGATTCAGCCATAATATTCCCTTTTAAATTAGACTTGCTTACGCAATTATTAATTTAATGTTAGGGGGTTAGCGTGAAAAATGACGTGATTTGAGTTTTCCCTTGTCTGGTATCGGGGGGCGATTTCATCAAACTCATAACTCTGTATATCACCCATAGCTAACCGAGAATCGGCTTTATTATGGCAACTAAAATCAAGAATTAGGGTGGGAATCTGTAGGACTGCAATAGTATGCCATTGCCCGTATTAATGCTTAACACGGCTTCTGGATATAAGGGGGGAAAAGTTAACTACCGGGGGTAGATCTTCAATCCATGATCATGATGATTGCCAAATAGGGCATTAGGAACATGGTGTTCTAATTACCTATAAACCTGATCGGTTTCAATAGGCGGAATCATGGTTACAACTTGCAGCGATCCAGTGAGGCGTACAGCTCCCGTATAAGTTCAAGCTTCAGGCTGGCAGGTGATAGCACCTCTAGTTGAGGCATCCAGGACTTAAGCAGAGGGAGGATATCGCTCAATCTTGATACCCGACTGCTGATGAGCAGGCTTCCGTCACTCAGTTCTTTCAATAATTGTTGGTTAGGCAGAATTGATGCTTCAAGAAAGCGGGATGCAATTTCCTGATCAACTTGTACCAGCACTTCTGCATTGTCTGCGGTCAGCCACTCCATCCCTTGCCTGTGGATCTCCTCGTGCACCTTACGGCTGGGTGTGTATTTATCTTCTTGACGATGAACCTGCGAAATCTTGGCGAGTCTGTACGAATATAGCTGCCCCGAGTGGGTAGCCGCGAGATACCAGATACCTCTGTCATTAACCAACCGATAGGGGTGAACCTGCTCCGTCAGCTTGCCATCGTGGGTAAGGTCAATAATGCCATGGTTGCTTATCGCTTCGGCCAACACTTTAAACAGGCTGCCGTATTGCTCGGGTAGCTCGGAGCGAGGATTTTTAAACAGGACAGTCGCCTGCTCGTTGAACGGGTATTGCTTTGGAAGCAGAGCGGATAGGCCGATATCGTGGAGGAGTTTCTGGTGGTTCTGGTTGCCGCTGGTTCGAGTTGCGGGGTCTAGCCTGTAGCCCTCATTCGTCCTAATGATAGGCGCATTAACCAACCTTTCGTTGAAATCACGGCGTAGGGTCTTCTCGCTGACCTGATAGTCAGACTCAAGCTGTTCTGGGGGCAGTACTTCTCCCATAAACAGCCTTGTCAGTATATCGCCTAGCCTGAAGGCTAACTTTTCACTCTTATCGCTCATACCAATAGCGTAACGGTTCCGGCGGACAGGTTGAGGGCGAACTATTTTTAAATGTTTCAATCCATGGCGCACTCAGATTTGGCATAGCTTTCATAGCGCAAACCGGACAAGGCTTGGCGCTGCTCAATTCACTTTTTCACTATCACGGACACAACCTGACCGCCTTGGCGGTGATACTGGGTGGTGTTTTCAATTGCCGTGTTTTAGCGGAAACCAACGTCAGTAGGAGTTAGATATGACAATTAAACGTATCCTGAACTTTACCCGTACCACTTGCCCTGCCTGTGGCGAATACACCTATGTTGATGGCTCATGCCAGAACTGCGGCCACAGCCACTAGGGAGTTGTCATGGGTATTTTTAAGCTAAGCAAACAGGGCAAAGGCACCTGTAACCATTGCCGAAAGCAGACTAGTGTTATAGGAGGTACGTTCTGCAATCGCTGTGACAGGTGGGTATGTAAAAGCTGCATGGCACCTGGTGGTGTTTGTAAGAAGTGTAAGTAGAGTTCGACTTATTAAGGAGGCCTTATGAGTGGTAGAGGTTGGACTGAGGATCAAGGTGACTATGATGATGGTACGCCTGACTCAGGCCGTAGTCAGGATTGGGATATGGAGCCAGGAGATCCAGGTTGGCTAGGGCCAGATCCTATGGAAGAAGATGACGATGATTAAGCATCATTAACTTCTCGATGTTTACAAGGGCGATAGCAGAAATGTTATCGCCCTTTTTCGTATTTATCAGAAGGAGAAAAATGTGGCTGATAACAGGAAGCATGAATGCAATTCGGAACGAGTTACCTCAAAAAACAGTAAAGACAATGGGCTTAAGGCTGCGCAGGTTGGGGCAGCTATCGGTGCTCGGTTCGGGCCGTACGGGGCTATTGCTGGCGGTGTGGCGGGATTTATTGTTGGCTTTATCGTAGATGAGGTACTGGACGATTAGCTGTGTATCATCCGGTGAATAAAGCAGAGAATTTCCCCTCTGCTTTTTTCTTTATCGTAAAGGTATGATACGTGGTTCCCTTGTTGCATAAGGGCTTAGAGGGGATGTGCACTAAGATCGTTGGGGTAAGTACTTAATGACATTCACACATCAATTGCGATTATCGGCTAGCCGAAGTCCCATTCAATGCTGTCCTTGCATATAAAGTAGAACTCTTCAGGATCTTGGTTGTAGCCGAGTCCTAAGGCTTTCTTACTTTTTAGAGGACCGAGGTAATAGGCTAAATGTGGTGCTTGCTCCCGTAACTTATCCAATGCGTTTTCCAGATTCTTTCTATGGCTTTCAATACTCTTTGCTTCCTCTGGTGTGTCATCTGGTTTTAACGAAAGCTTTATTGACTCTTCTGCCTGCGACCAGTCAATATTTTGTCTTAATATGTTTTTCAGGTCTTTCACCCTGAGAATTTCGCTGCTTTCGTGTTTATTGATGAAGTTGAGAGCTTTGCAGCACTTATCTTCAATTTCTTCTTTTTCATCAATATCTTCTGACTCGTAGTATCTACTGATGAGAGCAAATAAGTTATTTTTCATCTTTTGCTTCAATCCTGCTTTAGAGCCTGATTGCTTGATACTCAGAGAGTTATCATTTCCTAGCCTTCTTAAGCTTTCTTGTTCGATGTCCGAGACTATTTCTTCTAAAGCATATCCAGAGCCTTCGTTATACGTTGATTTACGATATTCTTTCATGATTTTGTATAACAATGTCATACCTTTAGAACCGCGGACAATACCTTCTTTATCAGTCCCAAATTGGATAAGGAACCCTTTACCTTGAGGTTTAAATGTAGCTTGTGCAGGTGTTGGGAAAGCCTTTCTTACTTGCTCCATTAGCCAACCTGAAAAATTACCTTCAATTTGTATTCCTTTGTGCCAAAACTCGCTGACACTCAATAAATCCCAGTCAGGTTTGAATTTTGCATTGTCGAAATAGCTAATCATTGCCATATGGCGTTGCAGTCCTTCTTCGACTGATGATAGCTCATAGTTCGGGATTGGGTTGTTATGCCAATAGATTGGTGGGAGATCTACTGCGTGAGTATGTTGGTTCCTTTCAGCAGTGATTGATTCTGGAAAGTGTGTGAAATGTACAAAGCCTTTCGCTGTAACTTCACCGAATTGTAGTTTTTCCATTAATGTCAGGTGGGCTGCAATGCTAGCTAGTGCTGGTTTGTCCTCCTCCTTGCATGAAGAGTCATCAAGTTCGTCGATAGTCAGTAGCGGTAGCTCATTCCATGCGATTGATTCATCTGCTTCATGCTCAGTTTCACTGACTTCTTTTCTCTGCGGGTGGAAGAACTGGCGATTTCGGTTTGGAGAGTAGCGATAAAATGCATTGTCAGATTCGTCTGCGAATAGGTGGCCATCAATGAAGTTGCTGGCATCAATACATGTATTCTCCTCATCATCGTAGTAGCTGTAGAGTGGATTGTGTTCGTAATAGTTGAAGGGTAAGGCTGTTACCAGTTCTTCACGTTTCCAGTCTAAATTTTTATCTTTTGCTTCTAAGTCCCATTCTCCTCGTTGTTCTTCTACTGGTATCCCTAGTTTTCTTTCTGCTAGCCAAAGGCAAGCGCTATAGGCTTTCTTTAATGAAATAGACATTTTTTTGCACTTATTGCTCAATCAATTATCCGGATTGTCTCATTTTTTCCAGATTCTTCCAGCCGTAGGGAGTATCAGTAATTGATATCTAGAGGGATCAAATGAGTAATACGTTAATTGATATGACCCAGAAGGTACTCAATGCCTTGCCTCGCCCTGAAAAGGGTGAGCAAGGTGTTGAGTATCGTTGGAAGAAGAATTCGCGCCTGCGTCTGCTAGTTACCGCTACTGGTATGCGTTGGCTAGTTCGCTTTGGCTGGAAAAGGCAGCGCTATTACGAATCGTTTGGCACTTACCCTGAAATGAAGTTTGCAGACTTCAATCAACAAGCCTTCCAATTCATTGCAGATGTGCAGTCTGGAGCTTACCAGAAAGGCTCTCGTCTGACGGTGCAGCAGTTCTTTGATGAAGTGGCTTTACCATACAGTCGCAAGCATCACCGTGATCATAAAACTTTTCTGTCTCGCTCTCGGCGTACCATGAAAATACTTGGAAAGAAGCGTGTTGCTGATGTGACTCGCCGTGATATCGAAGGGTTTCTAAATTCCTTGTCCGGGTTAAGCAATGCGTCAGTGAACCGCTATCAAGCCTTTTTATCGAAACTTTTTTCGATGGCGGTTGAGCATGAAATTATTGATAAGAACCCTGCAAAGGGTGTGAAGAAGCTTGTCGAGAACAATCAGAAAGACCGTGTGTTATCTCCGAAAGAATCAGAGAGCTTCTGTCGTCATGCCTGTGCTGAGCCTAACTTTCTCCATGCGAGTGCTCTCATGCTGAGCCTTCTGACTGGTATGCGCATTGGTAACGTGATCAGTCTGTCTCGCTCAATGTTAGTTGACGACCTGTCTTCTGCGTTGTTGCCTATGACCAAGTCAGGGAAATCACAGCGCATTTACTTCTCTGAACCTGCGAAACGTCTGTTGCGTAGGTGTCTCAAGGTGTCTTTCAACGACTGGGTGTTCCCTTCACTTAAAAAGCAAGGTGAGCATATCGCTTACCCACGAGCCTGTATGGAACGCATTCAGCAGGCCATGAAACAAGAAGGCAGCTTGGATTCACCTTTCACCATTCATGATCTGCGGCGTACTTACGCGACTCAAATGTTGATCGCCACTAATGATATCCGCCTTGCTCAGCAGAGCCTTGGTCACTCCAATGTGAGCGTGACCGAGCGTTATGCCTACTACCAAAACATCCATTTAGCTCAAGCCTCACAGCAGACTGTCGAGGCGATGCTGCCTAACTTTACCTTCGAATAAGGAGTCCCGCATGAAAAACGCACTAACCATTGAAGAATTTGCTGCTGAGTACAGTTTAAATCCGGCGACAGTAAGAACAAACGTAACTCGTAAGCCTGATAGCTTGCCGAAAGTATTGCGCATAGGTCGAAGCGTTCGTTTTCTCCGTACCGAAATAGAAAAGTGGGAAAAAAAGTTACTCGATGCCGCTTAAAACGCACTTTTTTCCAGAATCTTCCTGCTTCTATTCATGTCAGGTGAGAAAGGCTTATCTGGCATGAATAACACAAATTTAATTTTTTTGATTTGGAGACAAAATCATGACTAATGCAACTCTTTTTATCCGCGATGGCCAATCTGTAATCAATGCTGCGACAGCAACAACCGCAACGAATAACGGTGACTTCACCTTACTTTTGGATCACAAGTGTCAGAAACTTGCTTTCAAGCAAGGCGAAGGCGCGGGGGAGCTTTTCGAGCGAGTGAAGAAAGCTGTTAAACCCAATGAGCAATACGCGCTGGTATTGGAGAATGGCGGTTTTATTGATGCTCGTGTGATCTCTACTGCTTTCGTTTCATCGAAAACGGGTAACTTGGTTGTGGTTGGCACTAATGACCGTCCTCTATGCGTTTTTGATACCGATACTTTCAGTGACCTAGACGGGCTTGCAGACGTGATTCTCGATGCGCTTGTTAGCGTGGGTGAAGGCGTGAATATGCCGAAAATCGACTGGACCTCTTACAAGCGTTAATACCACTAAACATAACTAATCTAATGGCTCTCCGGAGCCATTTTTACATTACGAGGATGGAAAGCATGGAAGAATCACTGAGTGTTTGGGCAGACGAACTTTCGACTGTGGTTGAGGAGGCTATCGAGGTAGGGCAAGAGATTGATGAAAGCCTTATGGGTGTATGGGGTGAAGCCAGTAATGACTTTGACTTGGAGTCAACTAAGTCAATCTCTGATGTTGTCATGGAAACGATGCCGTTAGTGGAGCATTTGCCGAGAAAAGAGAAAGCAAAAGGGAAGAAAGGGCGACACTTTGCACGAACAAAGTTCTATGATCGCCCTGTTATTGCCTTCGATACCGAGTATGTTTTGTCTAAGTGCGGTAAATACAACCGAGTACTGAGCTATCAGTTTGTTGTCCGCTACAACGAAAAAACATCAAAACTCGTCTTGTATCCAGACTCAACCAAAAAGTCAGGACGACTAGCGTTGGATTATTGCCTGGCGCGAGTTATCGAAAAAGCTAAAGATGATAGTGTTCTTGACCGTTGGCCGACTGATGTGATCGTGACAGCCCACTTTATGAAGGCCGACCTATTCAATTTCAACCAAGCGTTTGATCAAATCAAAACGCACATCAAGGGTATCCGTAAAACCGTTGCGAGTCTGGGTGATGCGTATGCACTCGACTTGAGTAAGGTGCTCACTCGCCGTATAGATGAGGAGCCAGTTGATGTTTATGACAAACACCGCAATAAACATACTCTGCATATTTCTTTCTACGACACAATGCTGCTGGCCCCCGCTGGTAAGTCGCTGGCTGATGTAGGCGAACTGGTTGGCTTGCCTAAATTGGTTATCCCGGAGCCTTACAGTATCGAAAGAATGAGTGAATATCTTGCTGGTGATAAAGAGGGCTTTGAAGCTTATGGCTTGAGAGACGCGGAGGTATCTGCCTTACATTTCGAAATGACCGCTAACCTGTGTAAAGAGATGGGGTTGAAGTCTGTTCCGTACACGATAGGTGGTATGGCGGTGAAAGCGTTTATCAACTCACTGGATGATCCGAAAAATTACCGTCAGCTCTTTGGCTTTGAGGAAAAGACGTTTGAAGTTTGGTCTAAAGATAAATCTAAAATAAGAACCGTGACGGTTGAGGAGCCAACTAAGGCGCGAAGTACGATGGAATGGTTTGCTGCAGAGTGCTATAGCGGAGGTCGCAACGAAGCATTCTGGGCATCTGCTACTCATGTTGATACTTGGAATGATCTGGATGTGCCTTCGTGCTATGCCGCGATTACGAATGCGCTTAGACCGATTGCGTATGAAAGAATGTACATGAGCACTCGCGTAGAAGATTTCTTTGGTGACAAGATGGCTCTGGCATGGGTTGAGTTTGAGTTCCCGCCAGAGACTCGATACCCGAGCCTTGTCGTAAGAAGTAAAGACTCGCTTATCTTTCCGCTAAGTGGGGAAACGCATTGCACCGGTAATGAGCTTGAGGTTGCGTATAACCAAGGCGCAAAGATTAAGATCAAACAGGGATTTATTTTTCCGTGGGAGAGTGATGAACGGATCTTTGAAAAGTACATGCGCTGGGGGCGACAGAAACGTAAAAGCTATCCTAAAAACTCATTTCAGGAAAAGCTAATTAAGGAGATGCTAAACTCAACATATGGAAAATTTTCACAGAATGTGAAACCGAAAAAAACGTTTTCGGTCGCTGATGGTTACAGCAAACCCCAGCAGCCTTCCAAGCTAACAAATCCTTATTATGCAGCTTATACGTGTGGTATGGCGCGAGCGCTACTAGGAGAAATGTTGGTGGGAGTGCCAGAAGACAAGGTGGTCATATCCGTGACTACAGATGGTTTTTTGACCAATGCTTCTATAGATGAAATCGATTTATCGGGCCCGGTGTGCCAGCGTTTTCGAGACTTGTTCCATCGCATGGAACCAAATGGTGGTGAGATACTAGAAATTAAGCACAAGGCGAAGCAATTGATATGTGCCAAGACTCGCGCCCAGTTTACGGTGATCCCGATGGATGGTTGGGAGCCCGTTCTGGCAAAAGGTGGAGTCCGACCACCCAAAGGTGAAAAAGACCATAACAGTTATATGGTCGAGCTTTATAAAGAACGGACGCCTGAGCATACTGTAGACTCGTCTCACCTGACCTCCTTACGCGTAATGAGCGTTGAGCGGCAAGACATGCTGATGGAAAACAAGAAGTCACGATTGAACCTTGAGTTTGATATGAAGCGTGAGTTGGTTAAGCCGAGAATGATTGATATACAAAGCCAGCCTCATGTGAGCTTTGAGACCAAACCCTTTCACAATGAGTATGAAATGCGTTATACCCGCATTCGCTTCGATGCTTGGCGCAAGAACCGTTGCTTGAAAACGATAGATGACTGGTACGATTGGCAGGAGCGCTTGAGTATGTATAAGGCGAAAAAGGACTGCGATGTCAGATTGAAGAAAGATGAAAAGGCTGATGAGCTTATGGCGCGCTTGTTTGTCCGATTCTACGGTCATGAAGAGTCGGGTATCAGTAAGAAAGATATTACCGCTAAAGCACTTTCTGAATGGCTGGTGGATCTCGGCTATGACGTTAAGCCTAGCCTAGTGCGTGGCGCTGGACGTGCGAAGTTGGTTAAAGGTGCAATTCCCCTGACTCATTCTACCTTGAAGCTTGCTAAGAGACTGGCTGATAAGTTTCCCCAATTTGATCCTGTACCGCTGTTTGCTGCTGATGATGTAGATGAATTGCAGCTTGCCTTAAAACAATAAAATAAATTTTCGTACTGTGTAACTAAGCGAGAGCCCTTGTCTTGCAAGGGCTCTCGGCGTTTGTGTATTAGGTTCGTTGGGGATAGACCCATCAGAAAAACACCCACCTGCAAAATCTTCCAGGAATTTCCAGCTTGTACCTATGCCACCGAGATGCGTGGTGAACTTTTTTTTTTTCAAATATTTTGGAGGGCATTAGCCATGGGTAAAAGTAAAGCGAAAGCACACGTGGTAGCGGAAGGTCATCAACCGGGTGTATACACTGATTATAAAGACGTGCAGAAACAGATCTCTGGATTTAAGGGTAAGGTCAATTGGGGCTGTGATTCTTTGCAGGAGGCTGAAGAACAATTTCGAGCTTTGGGTGCTTGGCGTTGTTTATCACCTGAAAATAGAGCTGAGAAGCTAACACTTGAGAAAGCGAAAGAGATTGTTGCTGAAATGCTGGCGGACTCTGAGTCATATATTAAGCTGCTAACTCAGGATAATCAGCAGACTGAGTTTTCAGAGGTTCATGAGGCGGCACACATTATTTTGACCTGCGAGCTAGGCACTGGTGGTATAGCATCAACGATCACCCACTCTGATGGCACAGTACATGTTGTTCAGACTACTCCGGGTGCAAAGGCTCCACTGAAGCGTCAAGAGCTGGGCTATGAGGCGTTAAAGGTAGCTGGGGGGGGCTATTAAACATGGGGCTGATTCCGTTGAAATTTATGGGCTGGACGATAGTGTGGAGCGTACTCTGTGTCATTTGGCTCCGAATTGGAAGGCGAACGGTTGGCTTAACTCTGCTGGTAAAGCACCTGCGAACCTTGATCTGATTAAAAGTATGCTGAAATTGTATGAGCAGATAAAGGACAAGGTGACGCTAGGACCAAGACAGGCTGAGGTGCCTGATACTGACGACGTACCGTTCTGATAACCCTATCGTCATAACCCTAATTTGATAAACCCTATGGCTGTCGAGCTTGTCGAGGCAGCCATGGGGTTTTCTTTTTACTATCTTTTTTGCTGTCTGAGGTCATGTGGTGTCGATTAATTCACGGAGTTTACCTTCATACTCAGTGGTGTTATACCGCTGGAATACGGCATCTGTGTGCTTGCTGAGGTGCTCTGGTAGGGGATCCGCTGGAGGATTCTAGCCGGAGCTTGATGGGAGTAACACGGTATGTGTTTGGCTGTACGTCTATGAGGTGTATCGGCTTTCGGTAGGTGGGTGGATTACTGGCGAGCTTTGATTGTCGGTATGCTGGTGGATGGTTGAGAGAGCCGGTTGGAGATAGGGTATTCATATATTTATATATAATCCCCAGTACAACAGCAACGCGGTAGCGGCTGTTGTACT
>NZ_JAKRFQ010000362.1 GCF_022347985.1 Photobacterium sp. OFAV2-7 | reverse complement strand
CCGGGTACGGGCACGTGAAGTGCTGTTGGCTACAGGGGCGATAGAACGCCCGCTGGTGTTTGGCAATAACGATGTGCCAGGCTGTATGCTTGCCTCTGCGATATCAACATATATCAATCGCTATGGCGTGATCCCGGGGCAAAAATTGGTTGTGATGACAGCCAATGACTCTGGCTATCAGACCGCGCTGGATTGGCATGCCGCTGGTCGAGAGGTGGTTGCGATTGTCGATACGCGCTCAAATAGCTCAGGGAAATACCCTGAACGGGCTAAAGCCGCCGGGATAGAGGTATTCCGCGGGCATGCCGTTATTAATGTGCGTGGTCATAAGCGGGTAAGTGCGGTTGAAATTGCAAAGCTTAAACACAATCGCAGCCAGGTTAGTCGAATTGATACTTGCCTGCTGAGCTGCGATACGGTAGCCAGTTCAGGCGGATGGAGCCCGAGTCTGCACCTGTCTTGTCATACTGGCAGCCGTCCGGTGTGGCGAGATGACATTGCTGGTTTTGTGCCAGGCAATCCCGATTTGCTCTATGCTGGCGGGATCCAGGGGCATTATCAGCTATCGAAAGTGCTCGACGATGGATGCAAAGCTGCGCAGGCCGTCGCGGACCGTCTGCAGGTTTCGCTAATGTCGACGCCAGACCAGCCAGACCAGCCAGACCAGCCAGAGCTGCCGGAAGTTCCAGACCCCGACGAAACCGCGCCAATGGCTATTTACCATATTCCTCATCACTTCCCGACAAGCCGGGCTCCCAAACAGTTTGTTGATTTTCAAAATGATGTTACCGCTGCTGGTATTGAGTTGGCTGTTCGGGAAGGCTTCGAGTCTATCGAACATGTTAAGCGCTATACCGCATTGGGCTTTGGTACCGATCAGGGTAAAACAGGGAATATCAACGGAATGGCAATTGCCGCCAAGGCTTTGGGCCAGTCGATACCTGAAACCGGCACGACGATATTTCGCCCTATGTATACGCCGGTCACCTTCGGCACGCTGGCCGGGCGGGATGCCGGACACTTGTTCGATCCGGCGCGTTTTACTGCCATGCATCGCTGGCACCTGGAGCATGGTGCTGAGTTTGAGAATGTCGGGCAGTGGAGACGCCCTTGGTTCTACCGTCTGGGTAACGAGACGCAGCAGGAGGCGCTGAACCGGGAGTGTCTAGCGACCCGTAATAGTGTCGGACTCCTTGATGCGTCGACGTTGGGAAAAATTGATATTCAGGGACCGGATGCGCGCGAGTTTCTCAATCGGATCTATACCAATGGCTGGAGCCAGCTGGCACCGGGTTGCTGCCGCTATGGGGTGATGTGCAAAGAAGACGGGATGATTTTTGATGATGGTGTGACGTCATGTATCGATGATAACCATTTTCTGATGACCACCACGACAGGTGGGGCTGCGGGTGTATTGCGCTGGCTGGAACTTTGGCACCAGACAGAATGGCCGGAGCTGGACCTGTATATGACCAGCGTGACGGATCACTGGGCCACCATGACGATTGGTGGGCCGAACAGTCGCTCTGTGTTGCAGAAACTGATGCCCGAAGCCGATCTCTCGGATGCCGCTTTCCCTTATATGACTTGGCAGTCGCACTGCATTGCGGGTGTCGATGCGCGCATTTTTCGGATAAGTTTTACCGGTGAGCTATCGTTTGAAGTCAATGTAAATGCTAACTTCGGCCTGTATCTATGGGAACAGATCATAGCGGCGGGAGAAGAGTTCGAAATCACTCCGTATGGCACGGAAACCATGCATATTCTCCGGGCAGAAAAAGGCTTCATTATCGCCGGCCAGGATACAGATGGTTCGGTCACGCCGCAGGACATGAACATGGCGTGGATCTGCGGGAAGAAAAAAACGTTCAGTTTTATTGGCCGTCGCTCATGGCAGCGTGAAGATACCCGCCGATCTGATCGCAAGCAGTTGGTCGGTCTTAAATGTACGGAGCCTGATGTGGTGATCCCCGAAGGTGCCCAGGCTGTGAATGATCCCGATGAGCCTGTACCGATGACTATGGTTGGTCATGTTAGCTCAAGCTATTACAGCGCGGTGCTGGGGCATTCAATTGCACTGGGGCTGATTAAGGGCGGATTGAGCCGAGTAGGCGAATCGGTATTCTTCCCTCTGGCAGACGGCCGGGTATTGCAAGCCGAAATTACCGATGCGGTGTTTTATGACCCTGAAGGTAAGCGTCAGTCGGTGATCTCGGCGCCAGCAACACAGCCATATCATCCGCCCGAAACGCCTCGCTATGAGTCTGCGCTTCATCATGCCGAAAGGTACTATGCAGAAAGGGGCCATGCACAAAGGGAAAACAGAGAAACAGCTTCGCAACCAAACGTAGTGCTGCATGAACGAAAAGGTTTGGCGCAGCATATATTGCGTGGGGGAGGAAACACATCTGAAGATGAGAATGAAGCGTTTTATGACGACGCTGAAACCGTTCTCGGGTTGCCTCTGCCACGACAACCCTGCTCATCGATTGCCGGTGAAAAGATGCAGATCTGGTGGTTATCGCCTAATGAGTGGCTGATTTTGTCATCCGAAGACTTCTCGGTGGAAGCGAGGTTACGCCATCAGTTGTCGGGACATTTCTCCATTGTTGATGTCAGTGGCGGGCAGTGTGTCATTGAACTGTCAGGGCTGCAGGCACAAGCAGTACTGAGAAAATCCACTTCTTATGATGTCGATGCTCGTTCACTGCCCGTTGGTAAATGTGTCGGTACCTTGCTTGCAAAAGCGCAGGTGGTGCTAAGGCGCAGTGGCGAGAGTGAGTTTGAACTTATTGTCCGGCGCAGCTTTGCTGATTACCTCTGGCTGTGGTTGCAGGATGCGAGTGAAGAGTATGGCCTGACTATCGAGTAGCCTGATTATCGAATAGCCCGCGACGTTTTTGGTTTCATCCATGTCGTAGATTGGAAATTCAAATTTTCAATAACAGTCACATTTAAGGGGTATACCACCGCTAAGGGGACGAGGGCAAAGCCATGACCAAGTATGATAATCGATTACTGCAAGCTCGCGCCGGAGTGGCGCGCCATGAAACCAGCGTTGAACAGTCACATCGTCGCGTGCCGATCAATCTGCGCCAGTCGGGTCCCACACCCGTAGAAATGCTGATATCGACCCGGGTAAGGAAATCACCGTACTGGCATCTTTCGGTAGAAGCAGGATGCTGGCGGGCAACGGTGTATAACCGTATTTATCATCCTCGTGGTTATGTTAGGCCGGAAGACGGCGGCGCGATGGTGGAATACGACTCACTGGTCAATGATGTCACGATGTGGAATGTCGCCGTAGAGCGCCAGATCCAGGTGAAGGGTCCGGATGCCGAAGCTTTTGTCAATTATGTGATCACCCGTGATGCCTCCAAGATCAAACCGATGCATGGCAAGTACGTGATCCTATGCAATGACGAAGGCGGTATTCTCAATGATCCTGTTTTGCTACGTCTTGCCGAGGACGAGTTCTGGTTCTCCATCTCGGATAGCGATCTCGAAATGTGGCTGCGGGGGATCAATATCGCCAAGCAATATGATGTCTCCATTGCCGAAATCGACGTGGCGCCGGTTCAGATCCAGGGACCGAAGTCAGAAGCGCTGATGGTGGATTTGTTTGGTGAGGACATCAAAAGTATTCCTTACTACGGCCTGATGGAAGCTGAAATTGCGGGGTGCGATGTGGTCATTTCCCAAACCGGCTTTACCGGCGAGAGGGGATACGAAATTTACTGTCGCAATGTAACCGAAGACGCCGAGAAGCTGTGGTATGCCGTGTTGGATGCAGGGAAAGCCCATAAACTTCGAGTCATCGCGCCTGCTCACCACCGCCGGATTGCTGCCGGGATCCTCTCCTGGGGGCAGGATATAGATCAGGAAACCCTACCGTTCCAGTGCAATCTGGCTTATCAGGTGCCACGAAACAAAGATGCTGACTATGTCGGTAAAGCGGCTCTGGAAAAGGCCCGGGAGCAAATCGAAGCCGGGAACCCGCCTTTTGACCTTGTGATGGTCGGTATCGTATTGGGTGGGGAGCCGATTACGGACTATGCCAATGACTTCTGGCTGGTCTATGGGCCGGATGGTGGCGATGCTGTCGGGTATGTCTCTTCCCCTTGGTATTCGCCAGAGCTGCAGACTAATATTGCCCTGGCTCATGTTCCCTGGGCACAGCGGGATATCGGTACCAGGCTGAGTGTCTCGCTTCCGTCCGAATATGGCGGCAATGTGGTTGATGCCGAGGTGGTAGAAGTGCCGTTCCGTCCGTCGGTCAACCCTAACTCGCGCGAAGTCGCCAAATCGCGTGGTAGTGATTTCGTCGACTAACGACCGATAATATAGGGGCACGGTATGAAGTGTGATGCCTACAAGAGCCTAGGAGGGGAAGGGTTCCGCGAACCTGATATGGAGTCCGATATTGAACCCCGTTTGTTTCAATTGCTGGCGGAAGCCTCGCTGGAAGCGACGCCCAAGCAGGTATTGAAGCTTCATACTGTTCCTGACTGGCTATCGGCGGGAACCTGGGTATATGTGCCTTTTTTGCCGAAAGGCCGATTTGAGGAGACATTTGAGGCATGTGAGCGCTTGCTGCTATGGGGGATGGTGCCAATACCCCATATACCGGCTCGCGCTGTGCCAAGCGAAGCTTGTTTGCACCGATGGCTTTCCTCTCTAACCCATATCGGTGTCTACAATATTCTGCTGATAGCTGGAGAGAAAAACCCACCGGCGGGACCTTTTGCCAATACGCTTGCACTGCTGGCATCAGGGGCGCTGGCAAAGCATCCATTGCGCGGCATTGGGGTTGCAGGTCACCCTGAGGGCCAC
>NZ_JAKRFQ010000361.1 GCF_022347985.1 Photobacterium sp. OFAV2-7 | reverse complement strand
GGGGTGCATAAATATGCTCAACTGGGTCGTAAATACGCTTTCGATGATTATTCTAGGTTTACACAAGAAGAATTAGTAAAAGTAGAGAGCTATTTGAAAGAGAGGGCTATCCCTGTGTCGATTATCGCTCACTAATTATTATGTAAGCCTTAAAGGAAAGTATGATGAATGCTATCGGAATGATTGAAACAAAAGGATTATTAGCAGCAGTTGAAGGTGCTGACTCTATGCTCAAATCTGCTGATGTCTCTTTGATAAATAAGAGTTCTGCTACTGGTGGTCTGATAACGATTACGGTGACAGGAGAAGTCTCTGCTGTGCAAACGGCAGTCGAGGTCGCGGCAGATGCAATTTGCCGTCTTGGTCAGAACTTATTGATTTCAAAGCACGTTATTGCGAGACCAAGCTCAACGTTAGAAACGATCATTCCGATTATTCCGTCAGTAACACAGAAAGAAAATGTAGAAGATAGTGAACAAGAAGATGTTGAACAAAAGTCTTCATCTGCAGCGGAAACACAGGATGATGCTGAGCAATCTATTGCGGAAAAAATAGATGCAACTGACGATGCGCCTGAACTTGAATCTGTCGTAGAAACGCCGCCTATTTATAATGAGCCTAAATTACAAAGGATGAAGCTAGCTAATTTGCGAAAGATAGTTGGCGAGCTGCCTGAAACAAATATAAAAGTAGATTTAAAAAAGGCGACTAAAAAAGTACTAATTAAGGTTATCTGTGATAGCCAAAATAAAAAGGGCATAAATAATGGTAGATAAAGATCTATTATCAATTCAAGAGGCGAGAGCTTTAGTTCACTCCGCTCGCTCCGCTCAAAATGAATTTGCTCAGCTAAGCCAGGAGCGTGTAGATAGTATTGTTAAAGCCATTGCTGAAGCAGCGACTAAACAGGCGACCGAACTCGCTCAACTGGCTGTAGAGGAAACCGGGTTTGGTAAGGTAGAAGATAAAACCACTAAAAACCGATTGGCGAGTGAAAAACTGTACCAAGCTATTAAGGATGTGAAAACTATCGGGGTGATTAACAACGATATCGCTAAGAAAATCATCGAAATCGCTGTCCCTACCGGTGTTATCGCGGGCATTGTTCCTTCTACCAACCCGACTTCTACAACTATTTATAAGTCCCTGATTTCCCTAAAGTCAGGTAATGCCATCGTATTTACACCACACCCGAGTGCAAGCAAATGTATTGGGAAAACCGTCACTCTTATCCGTGAGACTCTTCGTTCTTGTGGCGTAAGCGAAGACATGGTTAGCGTCATGAATATCCCAACGATTGAAGGCAGCGGTGAGCTGATGCGAAAAGTGGACCTTATTCTGGCAACCGGTGGCCCAGGTATGGTGAAAGCTGCATACAGCTCGGGGACTCCGGCTCTTGGAGTGGGTGCTGGTAATGTTCCTGTTTATATCGAGCGCACAGCGGATATCAATGACGCTGTGACCAAAATAATGGCGAGTAAGACTTTTGACAACGGGACAATTTGTGCCTCTGAACAAGCCATTATTACCGATAAGGTGATTGATGCTCAGGTGAGAGCAACGCTTAAAGCGCAAGGCGGATATTTCCTTCAAGGCTCAGAGATTGATAACGTGAAGAGAGTCATGGAACGCCCTAATGGCTCTATGAACCCCGCTATTGTAGGCAGAGACGCGAAGTATATTGCTGACTTAGCCGGAATTACGGTGCCATCAGATACTCGACTTCTTATCGGAGAAGAGTCTGGTGTTGGCCCTGCATACCCGTTCTCGAAAGAGAAGCTGACCGCTTTAATCGGCTACTACACGGTAGAAGATTGGAATGAAGCCTGTGAACTGTCGATTAAACTGCTTCATAACGGGGGTGTAGGTCACTCTTTAGCTATCCATTCTAAGGACGAGTCTGTTATCTGTGCGTTTGGCCTCAAAAAGCCGGTATCACGCATGTTGGTCAATACACCTTCGACTCACGGGGCTGTTGGCCTATCTACGAACCTGTTCCCGTCGTTTACATTGGGCTGTGGCGCGATAGGCGGAAGTTCTACTTCTGACAACGTTACACCAGAGCACCTTTTTGATATTCGTCGTGTAGCTTATGATACGGAGGAACTATCCCTATCCTATAGTAACAATGCACCCACTAATGATACTGACGTAACATCTACAGAAGGGTCAGTAGATGTAGATATGATCACTAAAATGATCATTAACGAACTAAAAAAAATGTCTTAATATCAACTAATTAAACAAAAAGTGAGAATAACATGTCTTTAAATGCCCTAGGAATGGTTGAAACTAAAGGTTTGGTTGGCGCGATAGAAGCTGCTGATGCTATGGTAAAAGCTGCAAACGTCGAACTTGTTGGACGTGAACAAGTTGGCAGCGGTTTAGTTACTGTTATGGTGCGTGGTGATGTTGGCGCTGTAAAAGCAGCAACAGATGCAGGCGCAATTGCTGCTAAAAATGTAGGTGAACTTGTAAGTATTCATGTTATCCCTCGTCCACATAGCGAAGTAGAAACAATCCTACCTAAAGCTTAATTTTTCTTGATTACCACCCCGAGCCTCAGCCAGTCTAAGTAAACGCTGGGGCATCGGCGCTGTACGGATACTTGCATAAATTAGCTCTTCCAGCAGGTTTTCGAGATCAAACCGCCAATTAAACTGCCGCTTTATTCGAATAAACTCGTTCAAACATTTCTGCCCCAAAGTTTGCCAGCATTTTTTTAACCGATTAATTCCCCCCTTGACTCATCGGCATGGACTGAAGGAGAACAAACGAGTGTGTGCTGAAAGAAAACTCCTGATTAATTCAAAATCGGTATTTCTAATAGTGCAGGAGGAGGTTGGAAATACCCATATTATTAGGTGTTTTTGCCTGACGAACCGGAGTGTTGACCTAAAATAAAGCCTCAACTTCCGTCAAGGCTTTGATATATAAATAATAGTACGGGTAGTTTACTTCATCACAGTTTAAAACGTCCCACAATAGCTGAAAGCTGTTTATTTAAATTGGCAATATCATCAGCCTCTTGAAGAGCGCTCTTACCATTCTCTTCTAATTCACGAACGATATTGTTTATTTCTGTCATGTTCCGAGTCAGTTCTTGAGTTACGCAGCTTTGTTCTTCAGCGGCAGTTGCGATCTGCGAGCTTAAATCATGAATATCATTCACGAAATCGCTCATAGAACCTAAGCTTTCTTCGACCTCACTCGAGCTAGAAATCGTATCTTGACAACGAGATTTTGTGTTATCCATTGATTTTACGACAACTTGAGTGCCTTGAACTAGAGACTCTAGCGCGGATTCGACCTCTTCTGTACTGTCTTTAGTACGGCTTGCCAAGCTACGTACTTCGTCAGCAACAACCGCAAAACCTCTCCCTTGTTCGCCTGCGCGCGCCGCTTCAATTGCAGCATTTAAAGCTAACAGGTTTGTTTGTTCAGCAATGCTATTTATTACCTCTAAAATGCCATTAATGTTTTCTGTTTTTTCACTCATTTGAGCAACATTGTCAACGGCACTATCAACATCAGTGATAAGGTCAGAAATAGTTTTCTTTGATTGTTCGGCAATAATACGTGAAGTACTACCAACCTCATTGGCTCTTTGCGTAATTTCAGCAGTATTAGACGCATCTGTTGCCATCGCATCCGCTGTTGAATTCATTTCTTCGATTGCAGTAACGACTTGCTCAGTTTCAGCTAAATGTGAATTTAAATTCTCATCATTTTTTTTCGATTGCTCTCGCATGCGCTCAGTATGAGATTGCAACTCTACCGTTGTACTTTTTATCTCCTGCATCATAGCTTGCAGATTTTCAATGAATTGATTAATACCTTGAGATATTTGCCCCAAATCGTCATCAGTACGAACTTCAATACGCTGAGTGAGATCGCCATTACCACTGGATAAGTCAAGAATTGTCTGTTTCAAGGCGATGATGGGGCGATAAAGTATATTTAGGATACCAAAAGTAAGTAGCATGCTGATGATAACTGCTAGAGATGTGATAACTATTGCTGAAGTAGCTGAAGCATCCAATTTAGCAAACGCAACCGATTCATTTATACCAATACAAAAATACCAATTTTTATCTCCAGCCCTTATTCTCTGAGAGAAAAATATCTTCTCTTCCCCATTAACGTGGTAGGTCTCCGTTGTACTCTCTTGATCCACCGCTTTATTAGCCAACGTTGAAAACCACTGGTAAGAGGTCGCTTTCTTCCCTAGTTCCAAATCTGGTGACGAACTTGCCAAGACAGTCGTGTCGCTATTTAAAATGACAGCCGTGGTACCCGGAAGATTATTGGCCCTTTTGACGATTTCATTTAGAAACCCCAACTCCATATCCGTGGAAAAAGCACCATTCTTAATTTTTTCAATAATAGTTATCCAATACGTACTTCCATATAGGTAAGGCTCCGAGACAGTAACCCCTGGCGCTTGGCGTCCTTCTATATACCAGCTTAATTTTCTAACATCACCTGTATACAAGTGATCAGGATAATCTTCTGCCTCAACATTCCAATACGATCGACCATCTTCAAAGGAAATCGCGGCACTCCCAGTATTAAAGGTTGCAGCTAAAATTTTGGCTTGTTGAATAATTTCATCACTACTACCTTGAAAGTCTTGATTTTTATACAATTTGGCGAGCCCACTCAGCCCATTCACTTTTTCATTAATAAGACTTTCGATAGCAAGACTTTGCCCCTTAACATAGTCTTGACCATTCTTAATAATATCATTGGTTAAGCCCTGTTTCTCTTGCAAAAAAAGTACATAGCTAGAAATAGAAACGGACAATCCAACTAGAAGAACAACTGATAAAAT